>JAFDGZ010000009.1 GCA_019309045.1 Deltaproteobacteria bacterium
ATCAACCCCTTCTTCCTCGAGAAACTCCTGCCAGGCCCGCTGAATGGTCTGCGGCAGCCGAAATGGGCTTGTGGGCCGCAGTATGCTGAAACAGTCGTATTGCCGCTCTTGTTGCCTGAACTGCTCCAGGGTATACTGGACCCATTCGATATCAGGCGACAGATCTTGAGCCAGAGCAGCCGGACGCAGGAAGGGTACCTCTGCGCCATAGTGTCTGGCGATATCTGCATATTGCTCTGAATCGGTGGAGACAACGACGGCAGCAAAGATGCCGCTGTGCAGAGCGGCTGCAATGGTGTAGGCAATGAGAGGATGGCCCAACAGGGGGCGAATGTTCTTGTGGACGAGACGCTTCGAACCTGACCTGCCAGCAGTGGAGGCTGAATGGTATTGCCACAACAGCGCACCTTTACAAACTGCTCGATAAAGTAGCAGCCAGCCAGGCATCCTGCATAACCAGCTCATAACATTGCCGGATCGACATTGAGGTAGACGTCTTTGAGTTCCGAGTAGACGTCAAGAGCCTCAGTGCCCGGCTCTCGCCAACCATTGCCTGACTGCCGCAGACCGCCGAAGGGCATATGTGGTTCGCTGCCATAGGTTCCCGCATTGACCACTGCCACACCTGCTTGAATTTTCTGGGTAAATTCAATGGCGCGGTGAAAACTCCTGGTGTGGATGCAGGCAGTGAGACCGTAGGGTGAATCGTTTGCCATGGCCAGAGCATGCTCAAAGTCCTTGGCCCGGTACAGGCAGGTGATGGGGCCGAACAGTTCTGTTGTGGAAATCTCGTCGTGAGGATCGACATCTTCTATCAGGGTTGGTGCCATGTAAAAGCCGTTCACATGGGCAGGATCGGTCAATCTGTGCCCGCCGGTGATGACGGTGGCTCCATTCTGGACTGCTCGGTCCACTGCAGCAAGCATGTTGTGCAGCTGTTCTTCATTGATGACCGGACCAAAGTCATCCTCGTCCGTGGGCCCCACCTTGAGTCTTGCCGTCCGTTCCACGAGCATATGGCGAAACTGCTCGTAGATCGTCTCGAAGATGATGATACGACTGCCGGCTGCACAGCGCTGCCCTGCATTGCTGAAAGCAGAGAGCAGCACCCATTTGGCTGCGTTGTCCAGATCAGCATCGTCACAGACAATCAGGGGATTCTTGCCGCCGAGTTCCAGTGAAACCTTGGCCAGTCTTCGGCCGGCTATTGCGGCAATCTGGCGGCCAACCTCAGTGGAGCCGGTGAAACTTATGAGCGCCACCTCAGGATCAGCAACCAGAGGGGCGCCTGCTTCCTCGCCGTAGCCCTGGACAATATTGAGAACTCCCGGGGGCAACCCTGCCTCATGGGCAAGTCTGCCGAAAAACCAGGCAGTAGCAGGGGTGTCCTCCGCTGCCTTGAGCACAGCGCTGTTGCCGCAGATCAGGGCGGGGAACACCTTCCAGGCCACATTGGCAATAGGGGTGTTGGCTGCAATTATGAGACCTGCCACCCCTAGAGGCTGCCGAATGGTCATGGCATATTTGTCCGGCACTGCACTGGTGGTGGTGCGGCCATAGAGCCTTCTTCCTTCGCCGGCCATGAACTCACCCTGGGCAATGGCACCCCCAGTTTCACCGAGGGCAGCCTGCAGGGACATGCCGGTTTCCGCTGCTACGATGGCGGCGATCTCATGTTGATGCTGCCGCATGAGCTGGGCAATGTCGTACAGCAGATCGCCGCGTTGTACAGGTGTAAGAGAACCCCACGCTGGCTGCGCTGCCTGCGCCGCCAGCACGGCCCTGCGCACGTCCTCCTTCCTGGAGCGCACTACCCTGCCCAATTGTTGCCCATTGACAGGGGATAACTTGGCAAAGGTTTCCCCAGCTGCAGCCTCACACTCTTGGCCGTCTATCCAATTGAGAACTGTGTCAGGAATCTGTGCCTGCTTCATCTGTGCCTCGTTCTTTCCTATGTTACCAAGCGGTGAAACCTCCATCCACCAGAAGCTCTGTGCCTGTTACGTATGATGAAGCCCTCGAGGCCAGGAAGAGGAGGGGTCCCCGAAGATCCTCAGCTGTGGCCATTCTGCCGAGAGGCACCCGCTCACAGAACTTGCGTTTGAAGTCAGCGTCCTGATCTCCCAGCACCCCGCCGGGAGAGAGCACATTGACGCGGACGCCGTATGGGGCCCACAGGGTTGCCAGATAGCGGCTAAAATTAACCACAGCAGCCTTTGAAGCGCCATATGCCGGCGGCTTCAAGAAAGGCGGCTCGCAGTCAAGGTGATCGTAGAACCTGCTGTCCGGGGCAACGCTGGCGTAGAGCGAACCGATGTTCACAATGGAACCGCGCCGGGCCGCCACCATGTAGCGGCCCACAACCTGGGTAACCTGAAACAGGCCGAGACTGTTTACCTCGAAGATCTGGCGGTTTATGTCCAGGGGGATGTCTTCCAGCAGATAACCTCTAGAGGAACTGCCTGGCGGTTGATCTATGCCCGCGTTATTTACCAATATGGAGGGAGTGCCAAAGAGCTCCAGACATCTCTGCACAGCTTCCTCCAGAGCCCCCCTGTCCCTCACATCAGCTTCGAGAAGCTGTAGCCGGCTGCTGCCAAACCTTTCTGCCAGTTGGGCGAAGTTTTCACAGATCTCCTGAGCCGGCCTGTCCAGGCCGCACACTCGTGCCCCCGCATCGAGCAAGGTCTCTGTCCATATGGGGCCCAGCTTTCCCAGTGCCCCGGTGACAATGGCAACTTCACCCTCCAGACTGAAGATATCACTCAAGATGCCGCCTCCGCCCAACTTTCCGAGCCATTCAACACTTCTAGAGTGATGTCCTCGTCTGCCTTGAGAGCCCGTCTGGTCACTCGACCAACAACTTTATCCAATTCATAGGGGGCCAGACCGTCGCCGGGAGACTTGATGGCAATATCTTCGGCACGAATGGCATAGCCTGCCGGCAGATCACGGGAGGCCACCAGCTTCTTGCCCATTTTTATCATGGGATTCACTTCGCTGTCGTACACCTTCTTGATGCCGTCACCCATGGCGACTCTGAGGCGCCGCAGGTCGCGCACCATCTTTCTGAAGCCGATGGGCTCCAGGGAAAAGGCATGGTCGGTTCCCTTCCAGGTGTGATTCAAGGTGAAGTGTTTCTCGATTACTCTGGCTCCCAGCATGTAACCGGCTACCGCCATAGCAATGCCGTTGTCATGCGACGACAGTCCTATGATGATATCCGGAAATCTTTCACGATAGGTGCTGATTACCCGCAGGTTGAGTTCTTCGAATGCCGCTGGATAGCCGGAGGTGCACTGCAGCAGACAGAGTTGTTTGTTAATGGGCATGATGGCGTCGTAGGCTCGATGGACATCCTCCATGGTCCCACCGCCAGTGCTGACAATCATGGGTTTCTGGAATTTGGCTATGTAGGTGAGTAGCGGTATGTTTTTCAGGTCACCGGAGGCTATCTTGAAGGCCGGCACATCCAGTTTGGCCAGAAAGTCAGCACTGGGAAAGTCAAATGCCGTGGCGAACATGATTATGCCGAGCTCGTTGGCATATTCCTGCAAGGTCTTGTATTCATACCAGCCGAATTCCAGAGCCTCTCTGTGTTCACCGTAGGTAAGACCAAAGCTGTTTTCGTGATCGTATGGTTTGTCATACATTGCCTGGGTGTAGAGTTTGCGGTTGTCGCGTTTCTGCAGTTTGACTGCATCAGCGCCGCATTCCTTGGCCACCTTGAACATTTCTTTCGCCGTCTCCAGGTTTCCCTGATGGTTGTGGCCAATTTCTGCAATGACGAAGCAGTCGCCGTCATCAACGATGTGTTTGCCATCTATGGTCAATTCTCTCATCTGCAACCTCCCTCGTCTCGAGTTTCGAGATACTTATGATAGAAAGTTTCATGTCTATGCCTTTTAATTGCTATCTGTTTCACTCCTGATAGATTCGCGCAGAGAAGCAAAGGCCTGGCTGATATGCTCCACCTGCTGCCGAGTGTGACCGGCGCTGACGCTGCACCTGAGCAGGGCATTGCCATCAGGTGTAGCTGGGGGCAGCACCAGGTTCACATACACTCCGCGCTCCAGCAGCCCACTCCAGAGGAAAAGCGCCTCTTCTGTCCTGGCAAGCCGCACTGCAATAATTGGACTTACTTCTGGGCCGAGAAGGAAATCCATCTCTTTGAGACTCTGGTACAGATAGTGGGCATTGTCCCACAAGCGATGACGCAGCTCCGGTTGGCTGCGCAGAATCTTCAAAGCTGTACGGGTAGAAGCCACGATGGAGGGAGAGGGCGAAGCAGTGAAAATATATGGCCGGCTGGCATAACGGACCAACTCCAGTTCTGGATGGTTGCTGACGCAATATCCCCCGATGGCGCCCAGACTCTTGCTAAAGGTGCCTACTATGAAGTCCACTTGATCTTCCACGCCAGCCTCTTCCGCCAGGCCCCTGCCGTGCTCGCCCAATACGCCCACGGAATGCGCCTCGTCTACCAGAAGATAAGCACCGTAGTCGCTCTTCACCTGGGCTATCTCTTTGAGAGGTGCCCGGTCCCCCAGCATGCTGTAAATGCCTTCCACCAGGATCAGGCTGTTTTCTGTTCGGGATCCCAGACGTCGCAGCCTCTTGGCCAGGTCCGCCGGATTGTTGTGTCGAAAGCGAATAATCTCTGCACCGCTCAGGCGGCAGCCGTCATAAATACTGGCGTGACAGTCGGCGTCGAGCAAAATGACGTCTCCAGGTCCTGCCAGCGCCGAGAGCATCCCCAGATTGGCCACATAACCGGTAGAGAAGACTATAGCACCGTGACAGCCAAAGAAGTCAGCGAGTTCGTGCTCGAGAGCAACGTGTCCATGAAAGGTGCCGTTGGCCATTCGCGATCCCGTGGTCCCTGTGCCTTCTTCGCGGACCGCCCTGCAGGCCGCCTCGATGCAGTCGGGATCAAAAGTGAGGCCCAGATAGTTGTTGGTTCCCACCAGAATGGTACGGCGTCCATTGACAATGGCTTCGGTCGGCGACAGCACCTGCGACATGGTGACATTGATGGAGTCTACGCCACTGTCGGCCAGCGCCTTTCTGCCCTCGGCAAGTGGTCTGAACTTGTCAAAGATAGCCATTACGCTCCTTCCTTGATTATTTCCTGCAGTTGCAGGGCAAAATCTTTCACTGTGCGTACTGTGGGAAGGATATTGAGAGGTATAGATATGTCAAATCTGTCTTCCACCTGGACGAGCAGCTTCATGACCTGCAGGGAATCCAGGCCAAGATCGTCAATGAGATCAGTCTCTTCCGTGAGGGTGCGCCCGTCTTTGACAAAGGGCTGCAGTATTTCACACAGTTGCTCACGTATATCTTGGTAGCTATACATGGGGATCCTCCACTTCCTCGGCATATTCCGGGCAGCAGTGCAGATGCTGCTATCCAAAATATTCTAGCACGGACTCAAGAGGAACACATCCATCTGTTGCCATGTTCGAAGGTTCGCCGCAGACCTTCCTCCAGGGTGACCTGTGGTTGCCAACCGTACATTCGGCTGCAAGCATCATCCTTACACACCCAATTCAAATGGCACAACTCACGTACTTTGTCTGGGGTCAACATGGGGGCGTATCCCAGGAGCCGCGCCATAGACAAGTTGACCAGAGCAGCTGTTCGAAGCAGTGGCTCCGGCACTGAGAAGCAACGGATCCTCCTGTGGCACAAGCGGCCGACAGTGTCCACTACTTCCTGCCAGGTATAGCCGCTGGTCTTGCCGTCATGCAGTTCAATTGCAGCTGCCACACTTTTGCTGCTCCTCAACCAGTGCAGGACTGCCTCAGCAAGGTCTTCCACAAAGAGCAAAGAAAAGCGAGCTTCGGGCGGCCCCAGAACAGGAGCAATGCCCCTGGCCATCAAACGAAAAAGAGGCAACAGTTCCCGATCTTCCGGACCGTATACGGCTGGAGGCCGAAATGCCGTCCAGGCCATTTCCCCTGCCAGCTGTTCCACCATGATCTCACCCTGGCGTTTACTGGCGGCATACATGGACAGCTGAGGCTCTCTGGCAGCCAAAGAAGATATCAACAAAAAACGCGGCACCGGGTGCTGCCTTGTCACAGCCTGCACCAGCCGCGCCACGCCCTCAACGTTTACCCGCTCGAAATCTGTCTTCCAGGCCCCTCGAATCACTCCGGCACAATGGACTACGAAATCTGCTCCCTCTACCAGGCGGCACAAGCTATCGGTATCAGAGAGATCGCCGGGGACGAATTCAATGGAATAGCCTGCAAGAGGGCTGGCCGAAAAGGATGAGCGGAGCAGGGCTTTCACTCGGTACCCTTCGGCCTGCAATCGGCGGGCAATCGCCCTGCCAATAAAACCCGTGCCCCCCGTTAATGCCACAATACGGGTCATAAAACCGTTGCCGGTAACCTTGGTTACACTGCACGCTTGCTATCAGCAGCATAAAATGCTGCCGGCTGGGAACCCAGAAATTGTTCTCGCGGCACCCTTCTCAAAAAGTCCTGCCGGGCTCCCGACCTAGACAACTTGCCCGAGGAGGTGCGGGGCAATGTGTGAGGGGGCACTAATTCAATAAAGCATTCTATACCCAGCTCGGTTCTGATCAATCCTCGCAAGCGGTCTACCAGTTCATTACGTTTGCCAGGGTCTGTCTGGCGACATTGAATTACCAGAACTGCTTCTTCCTCGCCATTAGAGCCTGGCACTGAAAAAGCTGAAGCATCTCCTGTGCGGAGTTCCGGCTGTTTTTCGGCCAGATATTCCAGATCCTGCGGCCAGATATTGCGGCCATTGATAATGATCAGATCCTTTGCCCTGCCCGTGATAATAATGCTGTCCTGACTGCTGTAGCCGATATCGCCGGTGTTCAACCAGCCCTCTGGTGACAACACTTCTGCCGTTGCCCGGGGATCGTCGAAATAGCCGGCCATGACGCTTGGTCCTCGCACAAAAATTGTGCCGCAGTGCCGTTCCGGCAGAGGTCGGCCCAGATCGTCGCGGATTTCAACCTGGAATCCGGGCAGGGCACAGCCACAGTTGACGTAAGTGTTGGTACGGATGCCCCGCTCCTCGTTGTTGCCGGCAACAGGCAAAGCTACGCCGGTTTCGGACAGGTGATCGCCATCCACACAATCAACCTGCAGTCCCTGGCTGAGTGGTGCGAAGGTCACGGCCAGGGAACACTCTGCCATGCCGTAGCAGGCAACAAAAGCATTGCTGTTGAAACCGCAAGGCTGAAGAGCCGCAGCAAACTGTTCAAGGGGTTCAGAACGAATTGTCTCGGCTCCTACACCGGCGACTCGCCAGCAATTTAGATCCAATTCCTCCGTATCCCTTTGGCGCAGTCGCCGTCCGCAAAGCTCGTAGCCGAAGGGAGGGCTGAAAGAAATAGTGCCCCGGTTATTACTTATAAGCGTTAGCCACTGCCTCGGGCGCATGGCAAAATCGCGGGTACTCAAATAATCGACGCTCAACTGGCAGGCCACCGGTCCCAACACAAGGCCTACCAGACCCATATCATGATAATATGGCAGCCAGGACACCGCCCGATCACCCGGCCGCACCTGGAGGCCATACTTGGTGATGCCGCTCAGATTGCTCATGAGCGCCTTTTGGGTGATCATCACACCTCGTGGAAAGCGCGTGCTTCCGGAAGTATACTGCAGATAGGCGATTTCAGTAGCCTGCAGCGGCTGCAGTTCCTTGTCGGCCTTCGGCAGCACGCTGAATTCGGCGGGACTACCATAAAATTTCAGATCCAGCCCGTTGGCAGCTTCTGACAAAAAGGGAAGGAATCCTGACGGTGCCATGGCCACAGATGATTTTGAGATCTGCAGCAATCGCCGCAATCGAGAGACAAAGGCCTTGTGGCCCCCCAGGTGGATGGCAGCGGGAAGCGGCACTGGTACCAGGCCTGCATACTGGCAGGCGAAAAAGAACACCAGGAATTCTGGAGCAGTATCTGCCACCAGTGACACTCGCGCCCCGCGAGGCAAATCGAGGCTGAGAAGCTGTAAAGCCACAAGCCTGGCCTCTTGCCGAAGCTTGGCGTAGGGGAGAACGCTCTGCAGTTTTCCTGCGCCGGTATAAAAATTACAGCCGGTTTCACCCTGAGCTGCATAGTCAAGCGCCTCGGCCAATGTGGAGAAATCCGCGACTCTCAAGGGTAGCTTATTTCCAGTTGGCGTAGCCTTCATAGTACTGTCTGCCTCCCTGTTCACTGCAACCCTCTTTTCCTTGACAATCTGAAGGCTCGAACAAAACGATTATGTAGTAAGCCGCTGTTTTCTTTATAATAGTTTCCTGTTAGACTTGGGCGTCTCTTATATTTTCTGCAATAACACATGTCGTTTCTACATGATCTGTTGGAGAATGTCAAATTTCGCCCTCGAAGGACGAGGTGACTGTAACTTGATTCCACCTAATTGGTTGACCACAGCAAGGTATTCTTTGTCGATATCCTTTGCTGGGTGAAAAACTGCCTCCTGCGGAGCAGCTTTCTTTCATTCACTCTCAGGGAGGTCCTTCTTGCGGTGCACAAAGATAGACACCTGAGACCTCCATGTAGATGCACATAACTATCTCTTCTCTTGGCTGCCTGCAATAAGGTAGTGTCTTTGGTATATATCTAAAGGAAACTGGGTGCGCTCGCCAGTCAGCAGGGGCTCGGTATGCCAGAACATATATACACTACAACTCATCTTGCTTGCTGAAGAGGAATCCTCATCTCTTTCACAAGCAAGCCTGGTTCTGCTTTTTTTGCCTGGTAGGGTGAGCTTCATTCTTTTCTGAATGCTCGCCTGTTAATGCAAGCAGGTACTTGCGATAGGTCTCAAAAGATTACCACCGGCCCAAACCTTGAAACGCACGCTCAAGAAAAATTTCCTCTACCCATTTTTCACTTTGGTTTATGCTCACCCTCGTCTTCGCAATATTTTTATGCAAGTAGACGCCTAAAGATAAGCAATAAATATGCCTAGCACAAGTAAGGACCGCCAGGGCAAATGTCGGCAGTCAGGGCCATGTCGGTCACGTGCTTGAAATAAAGGAGTAATTGGCATAAAAGCATCTAAACAAGGGAATTTTGTTTCCAGATCTCGCCAGGGAGCCAGCACTGGAGTCTTTCTAAACTGTGGGGAAAAACGCACAATAAGGACTTTGACTATGTAGTTTTTGCCACGGTCTCACCGACCATACCAGGAGGCATCGAACGTCGGTGCCCGCCGCGTCGACAAGAGGTGTTCGCATGAGAATTGTGCCAGTAGAGAACCGCCGTCAGCAACAGCAGTTCATCAGACTGCCCTGGAGCATCTATGCAGATGATCCTGCCTGGATCCCTCCTCTGCTGCTGGAACGGCGGCAGCAACTCTCTCCAAAGAATCCCTATTTTGACCATGCTAGATACTGTTCCTGGCTGGCCTACTCGGGTGACAGGCCGGTGGGCCGCATCAGCGCTCAGGTTGACCACCTGTACCAGGAGCGCTACGGAGATGCCACCGGGTTTTTTGGCCTGCTGGAGGCAGAGGACCGGGAGGAACTTTTCCAGAATCTGCTGGACACCGCGGCACGGTGGCTGCGAGAACAGGGGATGCATCGTGTGCTTGGTCCGTTCAATCTTTCCATAAACCAGGAATGTGGCCTGCTGGTAAGTGGCTTCCATCTGCCCCCTTCGATAATGATGGGGCATGCGAAACCTTACTATGCGGTTAGAATTGAGGAGCAAGGCTACCAGGGAGTGAAAGATTTGTTGGCTTACCGCATCGGCATTGACTTCCAGATGTCTTCCTCCATGCGGGCCGTCATGAACAGAGCGGCAAAACGGGTGCAGATCAGGAAATTGGATAGAGCCAATTTCCATCGAGATCTACGCATCATCCAGGACATATTTGAAGACGCCTGGTCGCAAAACTGGGGTTTTGTGCCATTTACTGAGGAGGAGTTCAATCACCTGGGACAGCTGCTGCGGTTTCTGGTGTACGATGATTTCGTACAAATTGCCGAAGTGGACGGCTCCCCTGCCGCCATGATTGTGGGATTTCCAAATTTTAATGAAATCATCTATGATCTGAACGGCAAACTCCTGCCATGGGGCTGGCTCAAATTGTTGTATCGTTTAAAAAGGCGTCCCCCAGTAACCGCACGTGTTGCTCTCATGGGGGTGCGTCGCAGGTACCACAAGAGTTTGTTGGGAGGGGCACTAGCTTTGCTGGTTATAGATGCTGTCAGAACAGTGGGTTTGCGGCGGGGCATAAAAGAGGTGGAACTGTCCTGGATTCTGGAGGATAATACCAATACGCGCAGCGTGATCGAGGCATTGGGAGGTACGGTGTACAAGAGGTACCGTATTTATGGAAAAGAGATAGATTGATGTCGCTATTGCCAGGCTCTCGGATGACACCTCCATCACTGCCTTGACGCCGTACAGTTCCACATGATATTGGCGGCAAAGTTTGCCGCCTGTACCTGGCCAAAGAAAGACTGCCACAACAATCTGGCATGGAGATCATGAGACCATGAGCAGGAAGACAGACACAGGGGCCATGGCTTGTTCACGGTTTACGGCAGTGGTACTCGCGGCCGACCGTGGGGCAGACGATCCTGTGGCCAGGGCTGCTGGCGTATGTTGCAAGTCCTTGACGCCCATAGGCGACAGGGCAATGGTGCTGCATGTTGTCGATGCCCTGCGGGCTGCGCGGGAGGTGCGGCAGATAATTTTGTGCGGCCCACCTCGAGAGACCATTGCCAGAGACAGAGAGTTGTCAACCCTGGTCTCCTCAGGAGAGGTGAGATGGATTGCCAACCGGGAGACGCCGAGTACGAGCACGCACCATGTGCTGGCCACGCTGTCTGATGATCTTCCCGTGCTGGTCACCACCTCCGACCACGCCCTGTTGAACTCTCATATGGTGGACCACTTCTGTACTGAAGCACGCAGATCTGGGTGTGATGTGGTTGCCGGTGTAGCCGCACACCATGAGGTCCAGGCAGCCTATCCTGAGACAAAGAGAACGGCCATCAGGCTGCAGGATGGGGCCTATTGCGGCTGCAATCTCTTTGCCTTTCTTACTGGTGTCGGCCGCAGGGCAGCCTCTCATTGGAAGACCGTGGAAAAGAAACGGAAGAAGCCCCTACATCTTGTGAGTAGTTTTGGCCCGCTGACCCTGCTCCGATTTGCCCTGGGAAAACTCACCTCACAAGAAGCGCTCAGCAGGGTTTCCCGGAAGTTTGGTCTCAGAGCAGGAATAGTGCTGCTGCCCTTCCCAGAGGCGGCAATCGATGTGGATACTCCCAGTGATTGGCAGCTAGTGCAGAGGATTGTCGCCGGCCGCTCATGAACAAGGGCAAACTCTTTATATCTTATCCTGCCGGGGGAAAATCTGCGCAGAAAATATCCACTGCTTCACCAACAAGGGCCGCTGCGGCAACACTACAGGCGGCAGATATGGAAACACCTTTCGCCGGCGCTGGAGAAGCGTCCTGTATCCGGGCGGTAGCTTCGGCTGGAAACTTTCACTTGCCAACCGGCTGGTAATTGTCTGAGGTAAATTACATGGTATTCTGCCTGTCGCCTGGGTTTGTTGCTGACTGCAGAAGCCGAAGAAACGCCGACGACTGGCAGTTCACCCACATCTGTCTCTATGGAGGTAGCTACCGTACGGTGAACATGGCCATGCAGGAGCAGTTCGGCTCCTCCTTGGCAGAGCACGCCAAGCAGGGCCGCCCCGTCCGTGAGTCGCTTGCGCCAGCCCACCAGATGCTGCAGAGGTGGGTGATGAATCAAGACTATTCTAAATAAACCAGCCTTGCCAGTGTCCTGCAAAATATCTTTCAATCTTGCCAGCTGCCTGCCCCCAACACTACCGGTGGCCAGAAAGGGACGACTCGGGCACGCCGTGGAAACTCCAATCAAAGCGACGCTGCCTCGCAGGCGGAGGCTGGGGAAAAATTCATCACCAGCCTCGTTGTTGTTCTGCCTGCTGGGGGTTGCTGCGGCATCAGAGACCATATACTCCTGCCAACAGGCAAGACTCTGTGGCCAGGCAGTGGAGACGTAACAGTCGTGGTTGCCGGGAACAACAGTGACATCTGCGGGTGCTCCCAGTGAGCAGAGCCACTGTCTGGCCTGCTCGAATTCATGCGGTAGAGCCAGATTGGTCAGGTCTCCGGTAATTGCCACATGGTCTGGTCTGATCATCTGGAGATCCTGGCGCATGGC
Organism: Deltaproteobacteria bacterium; assembly: GCA_019309045.1. Lineage (NCBI taxonomy): Bacteria > Pseudomonadati > Myxococcota > Myxococcia > Deltaproteobacteria bacterium. The sequence continues at coordinate 12,209 of JAFDGZ010000009.1, forward strand.
CAGAAGCACCTCTCGTCTGTGTTCAAAACGTCTGCGTCGCCACCAGCTCAAGTAGCCCAGCAGCCGCTTGTTCAACAGTTGTTTGAGATGCAGCCCTTCAGGTGAAGACAGGTGAGGATCAGAGAGATGTGCCAGCACAAAAGCGTGCTGGTCCGCCACAGAGGCATCTGCTGAGTTGCAATACATGGACTTGCTTGACTGCAGGTGCTTTACAGAAGCCATGGTGGCACTATACAATAGCTGCCACTGTTTGGCTATCCGTGCTTTCAAAATGGCTATGCCGACCCAGGGCCACAGAGGGCATTTTCATGCCGAGGGCGGACCGCATCAGAGGCAGTTGCCGCTGGCATCTCAGTGATGCGAACCGGTATGCCTGCAAGGTTGACAACGTGACGAATAGACCCGGGACGATCGACGCTGTAGACAGGGTCGCAACTTTGGCCGCGCCAGTTGAAGCTGCTGTCTCTCCGCAGCTGGCAAAAGGGCCACTGAGGGTGGGAGTTCTCAGTAATCCTCTCAGTGGGGGCAACAGCGGGGGGCTAGAAAAGGTACAGCGAATTCTGGCAGAATGTCCGCATGCTGTTCACCGGACAGCACACTCGCCTGTTGGCATTGCTGCTGCCCTGGCCGAGTTGTCTCGAGAACAGGTGGACATGGTGGCCATCAATGGTGGAGACGGCACCATCCAGGCGGTTCTGACCGCGCTTTTCAACCAGCAATTGTTTGACCACTTTCCTCTCCTGGCAGTTTTGCGTGCGGGTACCGACAGCATCATTGCCAGAGACGTGGGTTTGAGAGGTTCACGTGATCGGGCCCTGAAAGTACTTCTCAACTGGGCCAATACCAGGGCTGGCCATGCCGAGCTCATCCAGCGGACGGTCATGCGGCTGGATGGTACAGGCAAGAGATCACCTCTATATGGCTTCATCTTTGGCGCAGCCTCCATATACCAGGGCATCTTGTTTTGTCACCGGCAGGTATATCGGCTGGGACTTCATGGCGAGATTGCTCCCAGCCTGACGCTGGTTCGCTTTCTCTTGGCACTTGCCAGCAGAGGCAGAAATTATCTGGCTGCGGAACCCATGCGCTTGCGGCTCGACAGAGGCCCTGCCACGGAGCAAGATTACGTCTTTCTGCTGGTAACCACGCTGGAACGGCTGTTTTTGGGCATGCGGCCCTTCTGGGGCGAGGAAAAGGCGCCGCTTCACTATACTGCTGTTGCCTCCCAGTACCGTCACCTTGCCTCTGCCCTGCCAGCAATCATTCGGGGCAGGAAAGGCCGGTATGGCAGGGCAGATTGCGGCTATTTCAGCCACAATGTCCATGAGATAGAATTATGTTTCGCCGGAGGGTTTACCGTTGATGGCGAACTTTATCAACCGGCTTGCAGCCGCAGATCTATAGTCATTAAAGAGGGCGGCCAGGTGTTTTTCCTGCAGTTATGAATACGGCAATCACTGGTCAACTTGTCTCTGTCATCGAAGGACATTCTCTTCGAGAGGTTCCACCTGGGACTGCTGTTCTTGCCAGCAAGCTGCTCGAGCGCTATGGTGCAACTGTTCAGGCAATTCTTTTTTACGGCTCTTCTCTGCGTACTGGCGACGAAACAGACAGTATTGTCGACCTGTACGTCCTGGTTGATGACTACTACAGCGCCTATGGGAGCTGGCTGCAAGCCACGCTGAACAGGCTGCTTCCTCCGAACGTCTTCTATATGCAGGCATGTACGGAAAGAGGAGTAGTTCGAGCCAAATACGGCGTTCTCTCCCTGGAAGATTTCCGGCGCGGCACCTCATTTGCCTGGTTTCACTCCTATATATGGGGCAGGTTTGCCCAGCCTGCAGCCATCCTCTACAGCAAGAATCAAGAGGTCATGGCAGAGATCCATGCTGCCCAGGCACAGGCTGTGGTTACCTTCATTAATCGGGTAGTGCCACAGATGGGCCAACACTTCACTGCGAGGCAACTGTGGGTTTGGGGACTGTCCCTGAGTTATGGGGCGGAGCTGCGGGCAGAGAAACCGCAGAGTCTAGGACGGCTGTATGATTGTGCTCCGGACTACTATGAGACAATTACCCATATCGTGTTGAGCTCACTGCCTTACGCCGTGGAAGCGAGAAACACGAACACCACTGTCGACTATGCCGCCCTGGTGCCGCCCTGGATGCAGCGTCGGAATCGACTTGCCTGGATTCTGCGAACTTTTCAGGGGAAGATTCTCTCTGTACTGCGGCTATTGAAAGCAGCGTTTACATTTGAGGATGGACTCGAATACGTCTTGTGGAAGATTGAGAGGCATTCCGGAGTGAAGGTGGAAGTCTCCCGGAGGCTGCAGCAGCATCCCCTGCTGGCGGCGGCAGTTCTTTCCTGGCGCCTCTATCGTCGCAAAGCTTTTCGTTAGGGTGCGCCAGCAGGCGGAGATCTGCGCCCGCCAAGGCCACACGATACTGTGCACCACCAGGGGGTCTCAGAGAGCAGGACTCAAAAGGCTGCTGCTGGCACCTGCCAACAAGGCCGGCACAAGGAGCCTCGACCGGTAGGTGGCCCGCTTCCCAGAGAGCCCTCACCTTTCCATCCAGGTAAGCAATTTTGCGATCAGGCTATTTGCCGGTCTTTGGCACGGTATTGACAAAGGTGCCGTAGTTGTTCATCTCTTCCAAGCGGCAGCTCCACACCAATTTACCATCGTGCACCGTGATGTCTGGACAGCCGTCGCACATGTCCATGCTCTGCACATAGGCAGTACGCCAGAAGTTCAGGGGATTGCCAAGCATTTTTGCCAACACCCTGTGCATACTGTCTCTCATTTGCTTGTCGAGCAAACCGCCTACAATTGCGGCCAGCTTTCCATGAGACATACTCTTTGGCCTGGCATAGGAGAGGTATCTGCCGGTGAACAGATGGTTCATTGTCTGGACCAATTCGATGAATCTGGGTGAGACGTAGCCCAGTGTCTCGCCATTGAGAACTATTCTGTTGGCAAGAAGCCACTTGAAGGAATTGGGGTTTGCCGTGCCGTTCAAATAGGCGCACGGGCTGTAGAGGGGATCTGCCTCCCTGATTTTTTCAACTACATCTGCTGCCTTTAGAGGTCTGGCGCCGCCCCAGGCGGTTTCCTTGTAAGTTGCTTCGAGAGGAATTTTCTTGCCGTGAGCATAGAAGTCAAAATCCACGGCAAATTCCGGTGATCGATAGAGAATAAACACTATAGTCTGGACGATATCCGCATGTTGTTCCGCCCAGGACACCATGCTCGGGACTTCATGCACCGTATTTTCTGACACCGTGGCATTGAATGAACAGGCAAGTCCTCCCACCCGGGCTAACATCCGGGCATAGTGCAGCCGCAGATCATTGAGTTCCGTCTCTGTGGTGGCTGCCGTATCTGGCCGTCTCTGGCTGGTATCGATATGGAAAGTAAAGCCAAAGACGCCCGCCTCTTTGAGCTCCTTTAACAGGCTCTCATTGAGTGCCAGACCATTGGTATTGACAATGGGCTTCCAGCCCATGTCTCTTACCATTCTTACCAGCTCCACAATGTGAGGATAGACCAGAGGATCTCCTCCTGCAATGCTCATACAGTCGCTCTTCCTGAGGCTCCTGAATACTTCGAGATCGGCACGCACTTCTGCCAGCGTCTTGTGGCCATGGCTGCCCGTATCCCGGTAGCAGCCCTCGCAACGCAGATTGCACAATGTGGTCGGCTCCAGCCAGGAAATGCCATTATCGGCATAGTTCCAGGGTAACCGATAGTAGTCCAGATGATTGAGTTGAACGGCCATTGCTTTATCCCTCACTGATCTATAGTGGGCTCGAGCAGATGCCCAGCAGCTCGAATTTTATAAGCAGCAGCAAGGCAGGCGCAATATGAGCATCCACTGGGCAGCGCACCGGTTGCCTGGCTGTCATTCTGCTTCACCATGGCACTAGCGGCTTGTGGGCAATGAACCTCCGATGTATCTGAGACCATGATGTCCTCGAGCTGCCAGAGCCAGAACCTGGTATTAATCCAGGTCAAAAGGCAGCTATTTTGACCTACTGCCAGTTTCCTGTCAAGGCAAGAGTGACTATGATCAGGCCATAATGGGCGGAGCAGCCTATTTTTCTTGCCAGCATATGCAGTCTTCCGGGCAGATGTTGATTGCTTCCTGAACCTTCTCTTCCGGGTATTCTGCCAGCTGCACAACCTCTATGTAGCCAGCACACTCGTGTAGATGAAATACTTCGGGACACACCGAGATGCAGCCGCCACAATAGCTGCAGTCGCTGAGATCTATGGCAGGCACTTTGGCCATTGGCTCTGCCCCGTACGCTGAAAGTTCTGCTTGTGGGCCGTGCAGGGCCTCAATCCAGTCGAGATATCTCAAGAAATAGCCGCCTCGTCTATCCAGAGGTCAGGTAGAGTGTTGACCAGGCGGGCAACCCCAGACCTGTCTCCAGTGGCCACGACCTGCTGTACCAGAAGAAGCTTCTGCTGTACAGCCTCTGCGAAACCCATGACCAGGGAGGTGCAGAGAAAACTGAAGTCGGCAAAGTAGCTGTTTCTGAACACCTGGTGCCATGGATTGAGCTGGCAGGAAAGTGCACCTACCAGTTCAGCTGTCTGGAGCAGCATTTCGTCTTCCACCACAGCGCCTCCCTCTGTTTCTACATTGGTACAGTATGGCAGCTGAAAGTCAATGACCTGTCTAGGCAGTGAAACTCCCAGAGAATGCCACTGGTGGCGCAAAAGGGATTTGGCTTGTCTGTCACTCGCCAGCTGCTGCTGATAGCATTGTTGAGACCACAGGCCGTAGGAGCGGCAGCCAAAAAACCTGTCTTCATAAATGACGCATTCCACCTCTTCCAGAAAGGGGCAGCTGGTGACTTCGAGAGGATTCATGAAAAAATAGCGATAGATCTTCCGGCAGATATCTCTTCTGCGCGGAGGTGCCAATTGCTCGAGCCGTTGCAGCACTTTCAGGGCCTCCACCAGGCTCACCTCTGGAAGCAAAGAACAGCACAAAGTTCGCCGCTTGCACCGCGTTCTAGGCAGCAAGGCGTAAACTTCGGCCAGGCCTCTCTGCTGCTCTCGAGAGTGTTCTCGCAAATAGTTCAATACCCTGTAAGATATTATCTGCATAATTCCAGCCAATCTGAGGCCTCCGGTCGAGCGCCTCTAGGGCTTGCGGCGGCCGGCCATAACCCATTTGACGAAGCTTCTCTCACCAGCGCAGCAGACAACTGCCCCAGGTGAGTCCTCCACCAAAGCCGCAGAGCAGCACATAATCGCCCTTGCTGATCTGTCCCTGGCGCACCGCCTCATCCAGGGCAACCGCCATGCTGGCCGAGGACATGTTGCCGTACCTGTCGATATTGACAAAGATCTTCTCCATAGGGATTTTCAGTTTTTTTGCCATGGCCTGCATAATTCGCAGGTTTGCCTGATGGGGTATGATGAGGGAGATCTCTTCGAGGCTGAGGCCGTTTCTCTCCACGGCTTCCTCGCAGGCCTGTGTGAAGTGTGCCACCGCCACTTTGAATGTCGAGGGAGCATCTAGCAGTCGCAGATAGTGGAGACCCTGGTCCACACTTTCATGGCTGATGGGAGTAGTCTTAGATCCGCCGCCGGGCATGAGGAGATTTGCCCCGCCTGAGCCGTCTGTATGGAGAATTGTGGAGATGATTTCAGCGCCATTGTTGACCTCGCTTTCAAGTACTGCGGCGCCAGCACCGTCTCCCCAGAGGATGCATGAACTGCGATCCTGCCAATTGACCGTGCGGCTCATTACCTCGGCGGCAACCACCAGAGCCGTATGATAGGTGCCATTCTTGAGATATTGTTCGGCTACAGACAGTGCAAAAATGAAACCGCAACACGCTGCTGTCACGTCGAAGGAAACTGCCTTGGCAGCCTTGATCTTGCTTTCCAGCCAATTTGCCCCCGACGGACAACAGGTATCAGGAGTTATGGTTGCCATGACAATAAGATCCAGGTCAGCTGCCCTTCTGCCCGCCTGCGACAAAGCCTGCAGGGCAGCTTCTCTTGCTAGATCAGAGCTGCTTTGCTCAGTAGAGGCCACTCTTCTCTCCTTAATACCTGTACGCTTTCGAATCCACTCATCGGAGGTCTCCACCATGCCTTCGAGGTCAAAATTAGTCAGAACGGCTTTTGGCAAGTAGGATCCGGTGCCTGTAATTCTTATGGATTTCATGGGGCTCCTCTCGCTGGCCAGCATCCCTCTGCAACCCTTTGTCAAAGTCAGCGGGCGGTCTCCGCTCTGCTATGCTGCTGGTCATCATGGCATGCTCATTGGTGGGGACTGCCCCCGCCCAGGTGCCCAGCGCCATATGATTGCCACCACTGCCTGCCTGGAGTCTATTGCAGAATCTTAAACAGACTGTACTCATTCGTCCAGTGAGAAAAAGAAAAAGGATTTTTTTCAAATGCCTTCATTTTGTTGTTGAGAATTTGGCAAAAATCTTTTAGACTGCGTGCCTAGAATTTTTCGCCGGCAGATTGCCCAGGCTGACATTGCGAGACCGCCATAAAATGGCGCCACAGCCCTCGGAATGGATCTGTGGAGTGAACAGCCTGAAAAGGCCGCAATGGCAGACAGCTGTGGGTATTGTTTAGGTGAGACCAACGGGCTTGCCAAGGCAGGGCACACCCGGTAGATGAATACGGCGCGGGGATGTGTTTGATGCGTTCTTCTCCTCACTGCTCAACCGCCCTTGCTGACTTTGCTGGTGCACAACAAATAGAGAGGTACCGGCGATTATTGGAAAACGGCCCAGTGGTTACCTATACCCTGGACAGCAAGCTGCAAACTCTCTACATCAGCCCCTATTGCCAGCATATATTCGGTTGCAGCCATCAAGAAATCATAAACGACTTTTCCTTCTGGGACCACCACATTCATCCCGAGGACAGAGGTCGCGTCTGCCGCCGCCGGCAGCGGCATCTCGAGGAGGGTGGCCCTTTTACCCTCGAGTATCGGGCAATTCATCGCGACAGCACCACCCGTCACATTATAAACCACTGCCTGCCAGTTTCTGACAACGGCAGTCTCCAGTATATCGATGGTTTTGTGTACGACATTACCGCTAGGAAGCACCTGGAAGAACAGCTGGCTCTGGCAGAAAAGATCAAACTTCTCAACGAGCTCTCCCTCAGCGTGGCCCACGAGATTCGCAACCCGCTCACTTCGATAGGCGGCTTTGCCCGCTTGCTCTACAGGCGGATGACGGCAGATGACAAGAACCGCCATCATTTGGAAATAATATTAAAGGAAGTAGCTCGCCTGGAAGACACCGTCAATAGAGTTCTAGATAATCTCAAACAGATACGCTTGAGACCTGTGATGAGTGATATCAATGAGGTTGTCACCACTGTACTGGACTGCTTCCAGCAGGAGTTGCAGCACAGGGGCATCAGCATGCGGCTGCGGTTGAGTCGCGAGGTGCCGCTGCTGAGGATAGATCCCCATCTCATGGAGCAAGCCTTGAGCTCCGTTATTCACCGTATGCTGAGAACTACTCAGAGCAGCGGCGATCTATGTATTGCCACCTTCAAAGACAAGCTCGAGGCAGTGATCGAGATACAGAGCTCAGGTTGGAACTCGGCTCCTGCAACAGAGAGCCAACTGTTCTTCCCATTCTATCGGGAGGCCACCTTTGCCAACGACAGCGTTGCACTGTCCCTAGCGCAGCAGATAATCGCTGAACACGGTGGCCATATGGTGCTGAGAAACGGCTCCACATCGCCGCCTGTTCTCGTTGTCACTTTGCCAATTCCTGACTCGACGCACTGACAAGCTTTCAGGTCAGCCAATCGCCAGCCAGCCAGGATCCCCGCCACTCACCTGCACGCCAGCTTCTTTAGCTTTCATCAGCACATTTTATGAGGCGCATTCCAGTTGCCACTGTTTGCCTTCCCCTGCCACAAGAGTTGCCCTTTTGGCTTCAAGAAATGGGAAAATGCTGAAGGCCCTTGCATTGGAGGCTGCGGACCTTATAAGATATATATAATATTTGCTGACCACAGGAGGGAGCAGCCAGGCGCCACTGAGCTGCACGGACATGCCGGTGCTGCCGAGCACTGCCAGCCGCATTAAATAGAGGCTTATAGGGGTACTCATGGTTCAGAGTCAACTGGAAAATGTCCGGGAAAAGATCAGGAAAAAGAAAGAGAATTATACAAACTACAATTTCAAGCGGCTCCAGGAAGAGGCCTTTGCCACTTTTTTTGACCTGGCGCAAGAATATACCTCTCTGGACAACTTGTATCTGGTGTGCACCCTGGTCCCCAAAGAATTTTTCGGGGTAGATTCACGGCTATACCTGGTAGATGACGAAAACGACACTTTGCGGATTGTCTGCTCCAGCATCAAGGGCCTGGATGATGCGTGTAAGCCAGATGCCCCTGAAATCAAGATTCACAATGAACCATATTTCATTGGGGAATCCTATGTTATTCCCATCCGGGGAAACAAAGCGCTGAGTGATCTGCTGCCGATACAGCAATTCAAGCAGATTATAGGGATGTTCGAACTTTTCCCCAGCGATAAAATCAGCGACCAGGAAAGATTTTTTCTAGAAAAGTTCACCAATCGCATAGGCTACAATCTGCACCAGAAGCAGCTTATTCATCAGAACCTGCACCACATAAAATTTATAAATCAACTGGTAGCTGATATTGAACATAATGTTATTTCTCCCAATATTTACTATCGGCTGTTCCTGAAAAAATTACAGAAATGTATTGACGAAAATCGTAGGATTAAAGAAAAAGTACACGAATTAGTGTCATTTTGCCCAGAAATAGATAATAAAACGTGCGCAAAATTAAGAGACATTTATAATTCAATCGGAGATAATACTGAAGCTTTACTAGATGCAGCTAAAGAAATGGAAAGACACTACGAGCATACCAGTCTCTACCTCGAAACACTGCTGAGAAGAGAGCACTTTCGTCGAGGCACTTATGTGCTCCGTAAACAGAGATGTAACTTTAAAACTGAAATTATTGAACCAATACTTGCGCGATATCGTCACCGTCTCGAACAGAAGAATATCAAAATTGACAATCGCTTAGAGGATGTCCCCGATGAATTGCTTGAACTGGTGGTGGACAAAGGGTTATTGGCCCAAGTCTATGACAACTTTTTTTCCAACGCAGCCAAATACACTCAAGAAATTGTCGACAACTATGGTTCGCGCGTCAAATTTGTCTCGTACGGCAAGAGGATTCTGAAAGATTACTTTGGCAGAGGGGTTGATGGTATAAAGTTTAGTGTGTTTACCACGGGAAAGCCCATACCAGCCGCCGAGGTGGCCAGACTTTTTGATGAAGGGTATCGGCGGCCGGGCAGTGATCTCGAGGTGGGCAGCGGGCACGGACTTCATTTTGTCCGGCACATTATTGAGATCCATGGAGGAGAGGTGGGGGTCGATCCTCAAAAGTACGGCAACTCCTTTTTCTTCATCTTACCCTTACGCCGCAACCAAATAGGTATGTCTGCAGGGGTGGCAGTATAAAGAGTGTGTCAAGGTGAAAACTCTTGTCTGGTGGCTATTGCGCAGTGCAAGCGCGCTGCTTTCCCTCTTTTTTCTCTTTTTTGGCATAGAGTTGTGCCGAGCCGCCTTTCGTCTCGAGCAGCCTCACGAGTTTATTCTCACCTTTTTTGCCTCAAGTTTCATCATCCTGATCAGTGCAGTACTCCTAGTTGGAGCAGCGGTGCGCATGATCAACCGTTTGCGACAGCCGCAAACGCCAGCTGATTTTTCTAGAGATGATCCTCCTGATTCGTCCTAGGCCCGGGCCCTGAAGTTATAGGAAGCACACCAGGGTGGAGGCCACAAAACAGCAGGGTTGTTGTGACTGGCGGAACATGACGAGCACCAGAGAAAGCTGAGCTTTACAGTGGCATGAATTGCCTGCAACCTGAAATTGTCAACAAGGTGGCTGAGCTCTTTGCTGCCTACCAGGGAATTATTCCCGACTATGCGGCCTTTTGCCGCCGGGTCTGTCAACCTCTGCCGCTCTATCTTCGCATCAATACTCTAAAGACTACTGTTGGAGCAGCCAGGTCCAGACTGGAGCAACGGGGAGTCTTGTTGGAGCCTGTGGCAGAGTTGGCTTTTCTCTTCAAGGCTGCTGGAGTTGAGCAGCCTGGCCACCTTTTCGAGTTTGCCCTTGGTCATATCCACAGCCAGACCTACACTTCGGCGCTGGCAGCCGTTGTCTTGGAAGCTGCTGCAGGTCATGTGGTGCTCGACCTGTGCGCCTCGCCGGGCAGCAAGACCACTCTTCTTGCCCAGCTCATGGGAAACCGTGGCCTTATCGTGGCCAATGACAAGAGCACCGCCCGTCTCGTTGCTCTGAGGTCGAATCTGAAAAGACTTGGGGTCGCCAATACCATCACCACCCGATATGGTGGGCAGCACTTTCCCGGCCGCTGCAAGTTCGACCGAATACTGGTGGATGTGCCGTGTTCCGCGGAGGGCTCGCTACGGCTGACATCGACTGGCAAGCTCCCCAGAAGGCAGAGGAGGATTTCCAGGTTGCCCTCGCTGCAGAAACAGCTGCTTGTGCGAGCCTTCGATCTTCTCAAGCCGCAAGGAATTTTGCTATATTCAACCTGCACCTACAACCCTGATGAAAATGAAAGTGTGGTCCAGTTTCTTCTGGAAAACAGGCCGGCTGTTATTCTACCCATACGGCTAGCTGTGCCTCATGCGCCGGGTCTATCTTGCTGGCGAGCGCTAAACTATGAAACTTCCCTCAAAGAGTGCTGGCGATTCTATCCGCACCAGGTCGACAGTGTGGGATTCTTCATGGCCAAGATTGCTCCAAGGTGCTGACAGGGAGCAGCTGCTCGAATTTCTCTGGCAGCGCTTTGGCATGTCCCCAGTTATTTTCGAGCACTACTCACTCTGGCAAAAAGGTGCGTCTGTCTGGCTACTCGCCGCAGATGTGCCTTTGAAGATGCTGAGCACACTACGGATAGAATCTGTTGGCCTCCTCTTTCTCAGGAGGGTGGCAGACCGTCTCAAGCCCACCTCAGCAGCTCTGCAGCTCTTTGGCGCTTACGCCAGCAGGAATGTGATCACTTTGACAGCGGAGGAATTGCAGGAATTGTGGGCCAACAGGAAGTTGCCCCAGAAATTTCCGGTAAGTCCCGGCTATGTGATTGTCCGTCTGCAAGAGGAAATTGTTGGTTGCGGGCTCTATCTGGGCGATTGTCTCTTCAGTCAATTTTCAAAAAATCTCTTCATGCCACAAACATGGGAATGTCTCGAGAGAGGCTGAGGCGGGTATGGCAAAGGCCAGGTTCAGACACGGCCGGAGCCCGGGTGATATATCTTTGTCTTTTTCCAGCCCACTGGCAAGTGGAGTCGAAGAACATCTGCTGCAGTGGGGGCTGCAAACCGGCAAAAGAAAAAAGGCCTCAAAAGGCCTCTTCGGTGAAATGCTGTTCAACTCCTCGAGCACGTGTCAGCTCAAGGGCAGATCAGTTGTCTGTTTTTGTCTCTTTGTTAGCCTTTGCAGTAGTTGAGCTCCCTGCAGACTCTTGGCTGCTGCTTTCTTTGCTGGCGCGATTTCCTGCATTTTTGCCGGCATAATCAGTGACATACCAGCCCGTGCCTTTGAGATGGAAAGTGCTCAGTGAAACGAGCTTGTGCATCTTTCCATGGCAATGAGGGCAGTCAGTCAAAGGGGAGTCGGAAAACTTTTGTAACGCCTCTGTAATCCTGCCGCAATTGGTGCATTCATATTCATAGATAGGCACGCAGACTCACCTCCCACCTACTGTGTGATTGCCATACTTATAGGATCGACAAGTTCGGCTAAAATATAAAGCAAATATTCATTTTGTCAAGATGGATTCCTCAGGTCCCTGAATTCCTCCATGTGGGCATAGTTGCGGTACGCTGCCAACACATAGTCAAGGTGGGACAACCTCAATGGACTCAAGGCTGCTGAGGTAATTGCATGGACCCTGGCCTCTTCCTTCTGGCGCTCCTCGGGTCCCGTATCGAACCTCTGCAGGAATTTACAGAAGCGAACCACGTGGACCAGTTCGTGGGTAACCACATACACAGCCAGGGGCAATAGATGGAGTTTCTCATCCCTCTCGGCAGCAGCTATCATGTTGTGGTCTTGCAAACAGATCTTGAAATAGTCGTACTGCCTGCCAGTGCGAGGCTGACTGATGGGATAACGGCTGTATCGAGTAATCTGGGCGAAAGCCCCTTTGACTATCTCTTCAAATCTGAGATCAGCCAGGGTGCGAATATCGTAGCGCACATGTTTCCACTGGCTGGTGGAAATCTTGAAATAGTTGGCAGTTACATCTTCTGCAATCTCGACTGCCTGCGCTACTATTTGCAACTCGGCAGTACTGAACGATTTTATCTCTCCGAATTGTTCCACCACATGATATCCTGGCCACGGATGGCTGCGCCCCTCGTGCCACAAAGATAAAGATATGCCACTGCAGCTGAAACTCCTTCAGCAGATTACCGTCAAGAACTACTTGCGGCAAACACTTCTTCCACCCAGCCAATGGCGGCAATCATGGCAGGGAAGCCTACGGTCGTAAGTGCCAACAAGAGGGCATGATAGATCTCCTCTCTTGTAGCGCCTTGCTCCAGTGCCTTGCGAGCATGAGACTTGACTGCTCCTGGCGAGCCGGCGCCAACAGCCACCCCAAGGTTCACCAGGTAGCGCACCTTGCCTTCCAGAGGACCAGCTGACTGGCAGCTAACCCCGAGCTCCTCATAAAGTCTGGCTACTTCCGGATATTGACTCTTGAATTGCTGATATGGTTTTGGCAAATACATGGTTCCCCCTTTCGCCTTTGCAGGTTCAGTGACTAGTTGCAACGCCGGGATGTCTTCTCTTTCCTTTCTCTGCCATGCTACTCGGGCCACACTGGTTGGCGCTTTTCTAGAAAGGCTGCCATTCCCTCCCGGGCTACTGGCATGGTGCCATTGGCTGCTATTACTTCACTGGCATAGGCGTAGGCTAGCTGCTCCGTCATTTCTATTTGCCTGTAAAATGCCTCTTTGCCCATGGCAATTACTGTACGACTGAACTGGCATATCTGTTCGGCCAGCTCGAGGACCGCAGCGTCCAGCTGCGAAGGCTCCACAACGCGGTTGAGCAAGCCGAATTGCAGTGCTTGTTCGGCAGAAATAAACTCGCCGGTAAACAGCATTTCCAATGATCTCTTACGTCCTATGGCGCGGCTCAAGGGCACCATCGGCGTGGTACAAAAGAAACCTATCTTTACCCCCGGGGTGGCGAAGCGGGCATCAGCGGAGGCAACAGCAAGATCGCAAGCGGCGACCAGTTGACAGCCAGCAGCAGTGGCTACGCCATGCACCTTGGCAATAACGGGCTGGGGCACCTGGTGGAGGAGAAGCATCATGTTCATACAGGCGGCAAAGATTCGGCGATACTCCAGAATGGAGCTTGGCATAAGTTCGCCGAGGTCATGGCCAGCAGAAAAGACCGGCCCTTTGCCGGCAAGGACAATTACCCTGACTTGGCGTTGGCGGGCAAGGTCCTCCAGGGCATGGCGCATCTCCTCCAGAAGATTGAGACAAAGGGCATTTCGTTTTGCTGCCCTATTCATGGTCAGGGTGGCAATTGGCCCCTCTTTGTCCACCAAGACGTCCTGATAACTCATGGTTGCTCCCAGTGTTTGCGGTTTATTGCATTTGAGGGCCAGCGGCAAACTCGGTCAAAATAAGTCAGCCGATCCTAACTGCCTCGAATTTCAGTAAGGTATTTGATGATGAGCTCGGCCTCAGCATCAGTAATGCTGCCTCCCGAGTGGTGTTGCATGCGAGAGACCGTTTCCTGCCAGCCCGCTGCACTCTTGCGTTTAGACAATGTCCTGTTGAGATCATGACATTGAGAGCATTTGGCTTCAAAAATTGCTTGCGGCTGACTGCCCCCTGCCTTGACCGCAGCACCGGCCGCTGCCATAGCTGCCACTAGAAACATGCCCACTGCAACAATTACTAGCAATTTGTTCATGATTGCCTCCATGTATGATTGGTGTTAAAAGACAACCTCCGTGTTCAACAGATGACAGGGCGCCCCTGCACCTAGAACATAATACTTCATTGACTGTCGATAAACGAAGTGACAGCAGCGTATGCCGTGGCCAGGGCAAGTCCTGCGCCACATTTCATTCTCATCCAATCCTGATGGGCAAGCAGGGAGCCAACTGCAAAGAGATTTTCATAAGCGCAGTGTCCGTCGCAGCCGATTGGTCGCATGAAGCGGTCTACTGCCAGGCCTGCCTGATTTATAGGATGACCTCTGGGGTCCAGAAACCGCTGTCGGTGCCATTGTTCCCGTGTTTGCGGTTGATAAACGGGCAGGCCTAGAATGGCTTCACAGAGCCGCCCTCTTTCAGCCCGCAGCCCTCCGCCGAGAAAGCGGCCGCTTGCCAGCAAGACTCCCCTGGTTGTCAAAACCTTTTCATAATGTTCGCCTCGCACTATGACACTCTGGCAATGCCTCTGCCTGGTCTGCACTGCCACAGCGCGTCTGCCTGTAAGAAAGCGAACGCCGCGGCTCGTGAGCCGACCCTCCAGGGTCTCTTTGAGACGAAGCCCCGGCACTGAAGGCGGCATGGCGGGAATCTCGAAAAAAGGAACTCCCACTTGCTCTGCAAGTTCAGCGAGCAGTTTTTCAGCGCGCTGGAGACCCACAATCGAAGGCACGCCAATCAGTTCTGCCTGGCCAACCAGTGGACGGATCGACGATGCCAGTCTTGTCAGGACTTCTGGAGATTGAAGCGCCTGCGCCATGGCAACATTGTGGCGTTCCGCACCCGGAAAGCCGAAGGGGAAACTCAGGGTTACCGCCCGCAGCGAGGGCCAGACAGGCCTGGCGTTTTCTACTATCTGCGAGGCCCTGAACTCCTTCATGCCTTTGAAATCGACAATCAGGGCGTCCTTTTTCTCCAGCAGCCCGAGCACACCAGGCCACATGGTCCGAGGCACCCTGAAGGTGGTCTTCAGAGTACCGAAGCCGGTGATCAGGGTGACATTGTGATTTGTGCGGCCCTGGTAGTGGAGGCCACCTTGGGCCAGGAACTGCAGAAATTCCTGCCAACTTGCTGCCAGATCACTGTCGGCCACGAGGGCATACGGGTGTTTGGGACAGTCTCGCCGCAGGGCAGCGATTCCCTGCCAGGGATTGGTCCAGCAGCGTTGTTCGCCTATGGGATGAATGCCGAGCAAGTCGAGGACCCCACTGGCAAACAGCAGGCCACCCGCTGTGGAGGCTACCACTGCTGTTTGCAGCTTTCTTTGCGAGGCAAAGAAGGCTGCAGCCATGCCAGCAAGGCCGCCGCCAATTATTACCAGGTCATATTTTTCAGACATAGCTTTGGGTACAGCAGCAAATAATAGGGGCCTGACTTCAGCTCAAGGAGACTCCAGTTCCAGTCCAAAAAGGCCACAGTGGAGTGCTTCCTGGAGCTCTTCCTGAGCCAGTTGAGTTCCCCAGAGAACCGGCCGCAAACCATGCCAGCGTTCCTCGAGAAATCTACTGAGCAATTCCGTGCTGCGGAAATCCGCTACCTTTTTTTCGCTGAGGTAGGCAGCCAGGCGCAAGCCGCAAAAAGCTCCCTGGCAACTTCCTTTGCCCACCCTGCTTCGCAGAGCTATATCACTCAGGTCAAAGGGAACTCCCTGCGCAACCAGATCTGCCAGAATCTGGTCCACGGCACTCCTGGGAACCATCTCACACTCACAGAGCAGCAGGTCGTTTGAGTCGCCCCCCTGCAGCCATTTTCGCGCTGGCTTGCCCGCCTCGGTCCACTGTCTCGCTTTTCTGGGTTGAAGAGGAACCTTCTTGGTGATGCACGGAGCAGATACACCCAGCCGCTCGCAGACAAGATCGGCAGTCTTTTCAGCCATCAAACGAAAAGTGGTGAGTTTTCCCCCTGTGACCGTGACAAAATTGTTCACCCCTTCTGCGGCATGGTCCAGGACCAAGAAACCCCGGCTGAGTTGGCGGTCTTTTTCGGCTGCCTCCCCTTGAAAGAGCAGAGGCCGTACACCTGCAAAGGCTCTGATGTAGCGGGCCTCCGCCAGACTGGGAATGATCCTGGCTGCCTCGCTCACCAGGAAGTCCACCTCATTTATTGTAGGATCACAGGGTTCCGGTTCGGCCAGTCTTACCGAAGTTGTGCCAATGAGGGAGACTGTTCCTGCTGGCGTTACAATGTCTCCATCAGCAGGAGGTCTGAGTCTGTTGATGACTCGCCTGGTGATACGAGGTTGACTTACCAGCAGTGTGCCTTTGGAACACACTAGAGGAAGGTCCAGGCCAGCCAGAGCCGCTATATTCTTTGCCCAGGCGCCGGTAGCATTTATGACCTGTTCGGCTTTGACGGCAACATCGTGCTCTACTCCCCTCTGGCGGAGAAGCACGCGGCTGATCCGCCCGCCGCGGAGCTCAAATCGTACGACTCTGGTGTGCCGCAGCAGGCGAGCACCGAGTGCTTCTGCTTGATCAAGGTTTTCCAGAGTCAGGCGAAATGGATTGATGGCAGCATCCTTAACAAGATATGCCGCAATAATGTCTTTTGTTAGCGATGGTTCGAGGTCCAAGGCTTCCTGCGGCTGAAGTTCTCGGATCCGAATGCCCTGCTCGGCGCATAACCCGGGGAACTCTGCCAGATAATTTTCATCGTCACCAGCGATTGCTACAAACAGGCCGCCAGTATCCTCTATGCACTCGGGTGCCAGTCGTTTGAGCAGGCGAGACTCGTCTTTACACTGACGGGCCGAAACAGGATCATTTGACACATAGCGGGCGCCGCTGTGAAGAAGTCCATGATTGGCCCCTGATGCCCCGGCATTTATATCTGCCTGTTCCACCACCAGATTGGCGACTCCCCGCAGCGCCAGGTCGCGGGACAAGCCAGCCCCTGTTACTCCAGCACCGATAATGAGAACTTGTGTTTCCACTCTAACCGTTCCTTTTCTCCGGAGAGATTTGCCTGTGGTCAGGTAACTTGTTCGGAAGGCACCTTGACGACAGCGACACAGTTGATCTGTCGAAGGCTGTCTATATGATGCTGCAGCCTTCAACAATTTCGCTTTTGCAAAATAGCCCGATAATTCCCTGGAGCCTGTCATATACAGCAAACATTAAACTTACAGCACTCTCCAACGGCATGCCAGCTTATCATAACCCAGTTTCACTGCTCAAGAATAGCTCAAAGTGAATATGGTCGTGAAGTTCCAATGGCGGGACTGGCTTCACTGGAGGTGCGTTATTATCACAGGCGGTTGTCGAGAGTGAACCATGGGGCCAGATTCTGTGGATGCAATTTTTAGCTCTGCAAACGGTCTCTGGAGCAGTACGTCATTTGCTGCTTGCAAATTCCATTGACCGCAAAACCTCAGTTCTGCTATTTTACAGTCATCAACTTCTTTTGACCTCACCCACAGCAGCCCGAGATGAAAAAGAGTTATTTCGTGGATGCCTCGAGAATAGTGATGTGACGAAGACAAAAGCGCTATGTCGTGGCCCACCAAGAACCATACACATAAGCACCAGCAAATGGCAGAAAGAAGGGGGTGATCGGCAATAGAATGGAAGGTAGTTTCTTTACTCGGCAAAACCATGAGAAAGGAGGCTGAAATGAGAAAGAGAATCTTGACGACAACACTCCTTGCAGTCGTTGCGACTGCGCTGGTGCTTCTGCCAATCTTTTCGATGCAGGCAGAAGCTGCGGACAAACTGGGTTGGGTCGGACCCGTGTACAAGGAGTTATCAGAGAGTTTGACCAAGGGGTTCAAACAGTACTACCAAAAAACTTATGGCAAAGATGTGGAGATAACCTTCATCCGGCCGGGTGGCTGGCCCGTGTGTTTGGACAAAGTGAGAGCCTGGGGAGGCAAACCGGATGCCGATGTCTTCCTGGGGGCAGGCGCTCCTGCGCACGAAGTTTTGAAGCAAGAAAAACTGATCGTTCCTTACAGACCAAAGGGCTGGGACAAAGTCCCCGCTGAATGGCACGGCATGAAGGTAAAAGATAAAGCTGATTACTGGACCTGTTTCGCGCCCTGGATCGTTACCAATCTGTATAACGAAAAGGTGCTGAAAAAGCTAAGGCTCCCGCCACCCAAGACCTGGAAGGAACTGATCAACCCCATCTACAGAGGTAATGTGGTACACACCCTGCCCTATGCCTCGGGTACAATGCATGAAACCACAGAGATCATTTTGCAGACATTCGGTGAAAAGGAGGGCTGGAAGTATCTCAGGTTGCTGGCGGCGCAGTTGCCCCGCTTTTCTACGGGCAGCACAGATACTACCCATATAGTTAGTCGAGGCGAAATCCCCATAGGCGTGGCGCAGCCGCAAATGAATGCGATGGTTGCGCGTCGGGACGGTTATCCTGTGCGTGATTTGCTTCCTGACAAAACGATCCTGGTTCCCGAGGCAGTGGCTCTGCTGAAAAATGCACCCCACGAAAAAATCGGCAAGATCTTCCTAGACTGGCTGTTCAGCATGGAGGGACAGAAATACGTGCTTGAGGGTGGCTACTTTGCAGCGAGGACGGATATTAGCTTCTCTCAGTGGGAAAAAGAAGGCGTCACCATGGCCAAACATGCCAAGAAGGCGCTGGGAGTTGATAATTTTTGGGATCTGAAAGTCGGCTTCATTGAGTACGACTTGGATCTTGCCACCAAAAGGTGGGACGAAGTCAATAAATTTTATGAATACAATATCTACAGAAAGTGGGGTGAGTTAAAAAGCAGCCTGTTTCTCATAGAAGAGGTGGAGGGAGAGATTAAAGCTGCGAAAGAGCAGAACATGAACGTGACAAAGGCTGAGGCGAAAATAAAAGAAGCCAGAAAGTTTTTTGAGATGGACGGAAACTATGCGGCGGCGCGGTTGGCTGCTTCAAAAGCACGCTCACTGCTGGTAGCGCCGTGATAGCAGGTGGGCTCTAAGTTTGCCGAAAATGTTTCTAACCCATCTTGCATTATTAGCTTTAGGATCCCCCTCTCCTTTGCTAAGATCTCAGGATCTTCACTGGGGAGGGGGACGCAGTAGCGTTCTCAATTTTCCTACCCCTTGTCAAAACCCCTGCTTTTCAGGGATGATGAGATTGACAACAAATGCACCTGAACCCGGGGCGAGCGGTTGTGCTGCGCCTCTACTGAATTACCCACACATTGTGTCCAGGGAGTCACGCATCGAAGCTCCCAGCTAATGTAAAGGAGGTGAGATGTCTCGCGGCAATTTCTTTCTGGCAGCACTCCTGTGGCTGGTTATTGCCTTCCTGGTAATTTATCCTTTGTCATTCCTGATAGTAGAAAGTTTCAAGATTGCCGAGACTAATAGCTGGGGCATAACTAACTACCTTAAATTTTTTCGTGACTCTTATTATCTCAAGACCTTTGCCAATACCCTTCTATTGAGCACCCTGGTGCTGGCCACAACCACCTTGTTCGGAATACCCCTCTCCTACATCCTGGCTAGGTACAGACAGCGGGGCAAAACGGTGTTCACCGCCCTCATTCTGCTGCCCATTGTTTTGCCTGCCTACGCTGGTGTTTTTGCCTTCATCATTTTTTTCGGCAGATATGGAACTCTTAATCTGCTGCTTACGGACAGCGGCCTGCTCAAGGCACCTATAAATTTCATTTACGGCCTTCATGGGTTGGTGTTTGTTCAATCCTTGCACATGCTTCCATTTATCGTCCTGAGTCTTTCCGCCGGCTTCACCAACATAGACCCTTCCTTCGAGGAAGCTGCCGAGGTCGAGGGGGCGAGCGGCTTCAAGAGATTTCTCACCGTCACTCTGCCTTTGTGCACGCCGAGTTATCTCGCGGGTGCAGTCATCGTCTTCCTCTGGCCTTTCACAGACTGGCTCACGCCGTTGATTCTGGGTCAGGTAGACTATCTTCCCTCGGTTGCTTACATCAACATCGCCTATCATTTTACTGATATGCATCGCAAGTATATGGGGATCGTGGCAGTGGTGATTTCTTCCACAGTGTGCATCGGCATCTTTCTGCTCGCCCGCTATTGGGTGGAAAGGAAAAAGTATACTGGTCTCTCAAAGGGGACCACTTCGGAGGGTAGAGTAATCGAGCCGGGCCCTTTGTTGAAATCGGCAGCCTACCTGTATATGTGTTTTATCGCTGCTCTGGTACTGCTTATCCCTGTCGTGCTGGGGCTGGCCGCTTTTTCTCGAAGATGGGTCCTCGAGCCCCTACCCACCTACTGGACCCTGGAAAATTTCAGGGTAATTCTTCTGGAAACCCCGCTCTTGATCAAGAACTCTTTCCTTTTCAGTGGGGTAGCCCTGATTTTTGGAGTCGCCTTCGGGCTGCCGGCTGCCTATCTCATCGTCCGCACCCGCGTTCCCGGCAGAGACGCCCTCGATTTTGTAATTACTCTGATGCTGGCTTTCCCAGGGATTGCGGTCGGGGTGAGTTACCTGCTGGCATTCTGGCAAGATATTCCTCTGGCCCAGTATTGGATCATCATGCCTCTGGCCTTGTTTGCCAGGAGGCTGCCATACTTTCTACGGATGGCCCACTCTTCCTACTTGCAGTTAGACGTGTCACTCGAAGAGGCCTCGGAAGTATCAGGTGCGGGGAAGCTCAGAACCTTTCTCAATATATCACTGCCCCTCCTGGTGAAGGGAGTGCTCGTTGGAGTGGTGATGTTTTTCATCATGGCATTTCAGGAAATCTCAACCGCCATATTTCTCTATCGTGGGGGATGGGAGACCCTGCCCATAGGTATCTTTCTCAACTGGCACCGCGGTATGGAGTTCGGCATTGCTGCTGCCATGGCCTTTTTGATGATTGTGATTGCCTTCATCTTGCTGTTGATCATATCGAGAATAGCCGGCGGCATACTCAAAGCTGCCTGGGGCCCAGGGGGGGCGTAAGGAGAACGGCGGAACTGCCCCACTTAACCAAGGAGAACCAGTCAATGGCATTTATTGAAATAAAGAACTTGTTTAAACGTTTCAAGAACGTGGTGGCAGTAAATCACATTCATCTCGAGGTGAACAAGGGGGAGATGTTAACACTTCTGGGACCCAGCGGATGTGGGAAGACCACTACTTTACGCTGCATAGCGGGCCTGGAGAGACCGGAAGAAGGGGACATAATTATTGACGGCAAATCTATGCTGTCGCCAGGATTTGTGCCGCCGGCGAAAAGGGGCATTGGCATGGTGTTTCAGAATTATGCTGTCTGGCCCCATATGAAAGTGTACAAAAATGTCATCTACGGTTTGAAGTTACAGAAGCTTCCCAGGAAGGAGATCCAAAAAAGGGCACAACAGGTATTGGAACTGGTGGGTTTGGCGGGTCTGGAAGAAAGATATCCTTCACAGTTGAGCGGGGGACAGCAACAACGAGTGGCGCTGGCGCGCGCTCTGGTGAGCAATCCGAAGGTTCTGCTCCTGGATGAGCCACTCAGTAACCTGGATGCCAAGCTCAGAGAAGAATTGCGATTTGAAATCAAAAGCCTGGTGAGACGTATGGGAATTACATCAGTATATGTCACCCACGATCAGGCGGAGGCCATGGTGATCTCTGATCGAATTGCGGTGATGGAAGCCGGGAACGTGGTGCAAGTGGGCACAGCGGAGGAGATATATGAAAGGCCAGCCAACAAATTCGTAGCCGATTTTATCGGGACCATGAACTTTATTTCCGGAGAGATAGTTCGGGTTGAGCAGGACTCAGATGTGGTCCAAGTGCGCACAGGTTTCAGTGATCACCTGCTGTGCAGGACTTCGGGCACTGCAGCGGCCAGCCCCGGACAGACCGTGTATGCTTCAATACGGCCAGAAGATGTGGAAGTCTTCTCTGACCCCCCCCAGGCCAATGACAACCTCTTCAAGGGCACTATCGTCCACAAGGCCTATCTGGGAAACTTTCTCTACTTCTTTGTCAGCGTCAACGGCAACATGATAAGAGTGCAGGTCTCCCACCACCTGCCATATGAAGAAGGCCAAGAACTCTACCTTTTCTTGAATCCACAGAAGTGTATGATTTTGTATTGATGCTCCACTGCCCAAATACTTTGGCCCATGGTCAGTGAACTGCCAACCGAATTCCAGGGCATTCATGCCTTGGACAACCCAGTTGCAGCAGCTGCAGTCAGGAGTTTCGCCGGGAAAGAAGGTGGCGGGCAAACTCGGCAAATCCCTCGCCTCCCTTTTGAGAGGTAAGGTAGGTTGGCAGTGACTGCATCTGGCCTATGAAACGCATGACGTTTTGCACCGCCACGCTGATGGGGAAGTAGGCAAACATCGGCTCATCATTGAGGGAATCGCCGCAGTAGACGAAGCGCTCTCTCGTTTCATCCAGATCCATGCCCAGGCGCTCTGCAATGAACAGCCTGGCCATGTCCAATTTGTTGTAAGCGCCGAACCAGCCATTGACGTGGATAGAGGAAACTTTGCAGGTGGCTCCATGGCTGGCAAAGATATGGCAGATTTTCCTGACAGCTCTATCATTCAGGGGTGGCACATCTTCACAGTAGTCGATTGCCAGGTCAGCTTCGCGGTAGCGCTGGTCGCTGGCTACACTACAGCCAGGTACAGTTATGAGAATTTCATCCCGTATGGCCTCGAGGCGTTGCCGCTTTTCAGCGCGAACTGAGTGGCTGTCCAAAAAACGCTTTTTCAGCTTCCTCTCTTTTTCATCAAACCAGAAGTAAAAGGCGCCGTTTTCACCAATTACGCCGTCAACCGGCCACATCCGAGCAATATGATCGCACCAGCCAGCAGGCCTGCCAGTGACGACAACGAGCCTGAGACCTGATTCCTTCAATTCCCAGAGTGCCTCGAATGAGGAGGAAGGTATCTTGCCCTGGGAGGTAAAGGTATCATCCAGGTCGAACAAGATGGTGTGCAGGGAGCGCAGGGTGGCCACCGGCATGTTCTCCAGGGGGAGAAGGGTTTTGGTTGGCGTACTCATAGAAATGGACCTGTGATCACCGTCAGCACTGGTTTCTGTTCCTCTCTTTTCCAGGAGACACTGAACTCAATTGATAGACAACAGCTGCACTGAATTGACATTCGGCAGCTCTATCAAATCCTCCATGGCTTTTTCCTCCACCGGACTGTCCACCCTGAGGAGGAGAACATTTTCACCTGTCTCGATAATCTGGCCGGCCTTCCACATGGAGATATTGATGTTGTGCTTGCCCATGCAGGTACCGATGCTGCCGAAAGTGCCTGGAACATCACGATTGTAGATCAAGACCAGATTGCCGTGAATGTCGGCTTCCAACCTGGTGGTGTTGAAGCGCACCAGCCGCGGCTCCTTCTTGCCGAAAAGGGTCCCCGAGACCTGCGTCTCCTCCGCTGTGGTCTTTACTCGTACAGTGATAAGATTGAGATAGTCCTCTGCATCCTTGCTGGTTGTATCTTTCACTACGATGCCGCGTTCTTTGGCAAGCACCGGAGCATTGACATAGTTCACTTCGTGCTGAAGAATCGGCTCCAGCAGCCCCTTGAGAACTGCCAGGGTTATTGGCGCAGTGTCCAGTTCGGCTACCGTCCCCTTGTATTCGATGGTCACTTCCTGCATTGCCCCCTGGGTCACCTGGCCGAGAAAGCTTCCCAGCCTTTCTGCCAGGGTGAGGTAGTGACAGATGTTGCTCAGCAATTCACAGGTAAGCTGCGGTACATTGACGGCGTTGCGGATAGCTCCAGTGAGCAGGAACTCTTTGATCTGCTGGGCGATTCCCACGGCAACGTTTTCCTGGGCTTCGCCTGTTGAAGCTCCCAGGTGAGGCGTACAGATGACCTGGTCCAATTTGAGCAGTGGATTGTCGCCTGGAGGTTCTTTCTCGTAAACGTCCAGGGCTGCGCCAGCCACTTTTCCGGAAACTATGGCATCATAGAGGTCCTTCTCGTTGACAATATGACCTCTGGCGCAATTGATAATCATCACCCCGTCCTTCATCTTGCTGAAGGCCGTACGATCTAGCAGTCCTCTGGTCTGTCTGGTGAGCGGAGTGTGCACAGTGATGTAGTCAGACCTGGCGAACAATTCTTCCAGAGATACCGGTTCAACCCCCAATCTGGCTATGCTTTCCGGTTCGAGATGAGGATCATAGGCGATTACATTCATGGCCAGGCCAATGGCCCGATCCGCTACAATGCGCCCTATTCTCCCGATACCGATTATGCCGAGAGTCTTGTGGTAGACTTCAATGCCAGTGAATTTTTTCTTGTCCCACTTGCCGGCTTTCATGGAATTGGTGGCCAGGTAAATGTTCCTGGAGAGTGCCATGAGCATGGCAATGGTATGTTCGGCAGTGGTGATGATATTGCCCTCGGGGTTGTTCATCACCACTATGCCGCGTCTGCTGGCAGCCATTATGTCCACATTGTCCAGGCCAATGCCAGCGCGGCCAATTACTCTCAGTCGAGGCGCTGCCTCAATGAGATCTGCAGTTACCTTGGTTGCACTCCTGATGATGAGGGCATCAGCGTCAGCAATTGCCTCTTTGAGCTCCTGCGGCGAAAGATCTGGCTGGAATGCCACCTCAAAATCGGGCACGCTGCGCAGCAAATCAACGCCTGTGGCAGCAATACTGTCTGAGATAAGAATTTTCATTGTCAGCTAACCTCCTGGTCACACTTGCTAAAGTCTGGTAATTACCCCTGTCGCCTCGGCCGCCTTCTCGAGGTACAGACAGGCATACCCGAAAGGTTGCATTATGCTATAGATTGCCGAGAGCGCAAGCAGAAAATGATCCTCACGATGACCAGCCCCTGCTGTTCGCCAGTGATAAACGCTTCAACAAATGGACCCCCAGGTAAATGAAGGGGGTGTCCAAAATGGCTATGAGCACCTTTATCAACCACTGCCCGAAAATGAGAGGTTTCAGAGGCATACTGCCGTAAAAGGCAATTGTGATGAACACCACGCTGTCGAGCAGTTGGGAGACAATGGTAGAGGCATTGTTTCTCAACCAGAGATAGCGCGCACCCGTTATCTTTTTCCACAAGGCGAAGGCCCAGACATCGTGGTACTGGCTGAGCAGGTAGGCTGCAAGGCTTGCCACCATTATTCTGGCGCTGCTTCCCAGAATGGTCCTGTAGGCCTCCTGATGAGGCCAGAACGGGGCAGCAGGCCAGATGATGGTCACACTGGTGAAGGCAAAGGCGACTACCAGGGTGACAAAACCGCCCATGACAATTGCTTGCGCCCTCTCTTTGCCCCAAATTTCGCCCACCACATCTGTGATCATGAATGTGACACAGTAGGTGAGCACTCCAGCTGGCACGCTGATCGGTCCCAGGGAGATGATCTTGCTGGCGAGTACCGCGGCAAGCACCAGGCAGCCTGAAAAAATACAACCGCAGACGATGAGGTAGCTGTCAAGTCGATTCTGGTTGGCCACGCTTTTCTTCCCTGTATTCCACCTCGACCTTGAGCTCGATTCCGCCCCTGGGATTCATAATACTCACCACCCGCATCCAGCGGGGACGACACACCTTGACAAGGTCGTTGAGAATGCGATTGGTCATCTCTTCAGCGAACATGCCGCTCTGGCGGAAGCTGAACAGATAAAGCTTCAAGGACTTGGACTCGAGACAGAAAAGGTCAGGAGTATAGCAAATGGTGATCTGATAGAAGTCGGGCTGACCTGTGATTGGACAGAGGCTGGTCAGCTCCCGGGTGCTGAAAGTGACCCGATAGTCAGACTTGGGATGGGGATTGGCAAAGGTCTCCAGCAGCGTGTGGTCCACGGTGTAGCGATATTCGGTCTTGCCCGAGCCGAGATGGCTGAGATCATTGCTCATTGCGTCCACTCCCAACAATGCCGATTGTGAACGGCTCGAATTTTAGACCCTTTTGCACTGCCGTGCAAGTGTTTCGAGGAACAGCCGAGCAAAAGGGTGACATCTCCACTGGAGGTTAATGAATAATAATTCAGTACCCATTTGGGGAGGACGTTTGTTGACTGGTATCTTCAGCTTGGTATATTTTACTAAAATCATAGCTTTTTCAAAATTCATGTTGACAATTTTTTTCTGTAATTATATAGTTCAGATAATGAATGTTGGTTCAGTAAGGTGATAAGGTTTCAGCCAGCATCAGGCTGGGAGTCACCTGCAGATATATGAGATGTTCCTTGATGGCCAGGCAGCAAAGTCTCTATCCCGACAGCAAAAGAGATCCCATGCAGCAGGCGCGCCAAGCCAATGACAAACGCCAGCTCATTCTGGAGGCAGCCATTCGCGCCTTTGCCCGAGCAGGCTATCATCAGTCGAGAATGGCGGATGTGGCCCGGGAGGCGGGGGTGGCAACCGGCACCATTTATCTCTATTTCAAGAGCAAGGAAGAGCTTCTCATCAGCATTTTTGCGGAAAGGGTGCAGCTATTTATCTCTGAGTTCGGCCGGGAGCTCCAGCAGGGTGCCAACGCAGAGATCAAGTTGAGAAAGCTCATCGAGCTGCACCTGACCGCTATGCAGCAGTATCCCGAACTGGCAGCTGTCTTGCAGCTGGAATTGCGCCAGAGCAGACACTTTATGAGCGCTTACCCGAAGGTTGACTTGAAGCCCTACTTCGATCTCATTGGCGAAATTATCGAAGAAGGCCAGCAGCAGGGGCTGTTTCGCCAGGATCTCTACCTGGGTGTGGTAAAGAGAGCTCTATTTGGCGCCCTTGACGAGACAGTCACCTCCTGGCTGCTTGCTGGCAGCAGTTTTGATCTGGTTCGCATGGCCATGCCGCTAGCCGATCTTTTCATTAATGGACTGGCCGAGCCTTCGGCGTAACGGCCAGGCAGTAGCGCAAAGTCCTCTGGGCGTGCGGCCAGAGCCGCGGCACGGCCGCGATTTTTCGGCAAACATCCGGTACAGCGGAAGGAGAAAATCATGGCGGTTCTTGTGGATGAAAGAGACGTCAAGTTTGTACTCTATGAACAGCTTGATATTGAGCAGCTCACCAAGACGCCTCTGTACGGCGAGTATTCCAGAGACATGTTCGATATGGTGTTGGAGCAGGCCTGGAAGCTAGCGGAGAACGAACTGGAGCCTGCCAATCGTCAAGGTGACCTACAAGGGTGCCTCTGGGAGGAGGGCAGAGTGAAGGTGCCGGAATGCTACCACCACGCCTATCAGGTGTACCGCCAGGGTGGCTGGCTTGCCATCAATGAAAGTCTGGAGTCAGGGGGCCAGGGTTTTCCTGTTGCCCTTGGTCTGGCGGTCATCGAGGCCTTTGCTGCCTCGAACTGGTCGCTCATTATGTTTCCGGGGCTGACCCACGGTGCTGCCAGACTGCTGGAAATCTTTGGCACCGAGGAACAGAAGCGCACCTATATGGACAAGATGTACAGCGGCGAGTGGTGCGGCACCATGTGCCTTACGGAACCTCAGGCTGGCAGCGACGTGGGAGCCCTGCGCACCAAGGCCGTCAGGAACGAAGATGGCACCTATCGCATTACGGGAACCAAAATATTTATTTCCTGTGGTGAGCACGATCTCACTGAAAACATAGTGCATCTGGTGCTGGCCCGCATCGAAGGAGCGCCGCCGGGAACTAGAGGCATATCGATTTTCATAGTTCCCAAACTGCGTCCCGAGGGAGGTAGTCTGGTGGACAACGATGTGGCCTGTGCCGGCATTGAAGATAAACTGGGCATCCACGGCTCACCTACCTGTGTGCTCAATTTTGGTGAGAACGACAACTGCATCGGCTACCTGGTGGGAGAAGAGCACCGGGGAATGCGGATCATGTTCCATATGATGAACGAAGCGCGGTTGTTTGTAGGTATGCAGGGTCTGGGCCATGCCAGCGCAGCCTATATGCAGGCGCTGCGCTTTGCCAAAGAGAGAATACAGGGCCCGCCGGCGAGCCGCATCAAGGACCCGACGGCGCCAAAAGTCCCCATAATCGAGCATCCCGATGTGCGCCGCATGCTCATGTTCATGAAATCGGTTAGCGAAGGCCTGCGGGCTCTCATTTACTATGCCGGTTTTTGCCAGGACATGATCCGCTGCAGCGAAGATGCCGAGGAAAGGGAGAAGTATCAGGATTTTCTCGACATACTCATCCCTGTGTGCAAGGCCTACGGCAGTGACATGGGCTTCAGGGTCTGTGAGACTGCCATTCAGGTGTTTGGCGGCTATGGCTACTGCAAGGAATATCCGGTTGAGCAGCACTTGCGGGACTGCAAGATTGCCTCCATTTACGAGGGCACCAACGGCATCCAGGCCCTCGATCTGGTGGGCAGGAAACTGGCCCTGAAAAGAGGAGCCTTGTTCAAAAGACTGATAGCTGAGACCGAAGATTTTCTGGTCTGGGCAAAGAGGAACTTTGAGTTGCGGGAACTGGTGGCAACTTTCGAAGCTGCACGAAATCAGCTCATCCAGGTTACCAAGTATTTCGGTCTCAAGGGCATGACAGAAGACTATCTGGAAACTCTCCTCTACGCTTCTCCTTACCTTGAGCTGTTCGGGGATGTGGCAGTGGGGTTCATGCTTCTCTGGCAGGCACTCATTGCCCATCGGCGTCTTGCTGAGATCTATGAGGATGCAGATGCTATTGATGAGGAAGGCAAGAAAAAGCTGCTTGCCTCCAATCGGAGTGCAGCCTTCTACCGGGGCAAGATCGCTTCGGCCGAGTTTTTTGTAACCAATGTCCTTTCTCTGGCGCAAGGCAAGGCGAGAGCGATTATGAGCGGCCAGCGCGCAGCCCTGGACATTCCGGAGGAGTCTCTGGCTCTCGCCTGAGCTTCAGGGCCGGCAGTGAAAAATAATTGGTATGGACAATTCATGGACAGAATTGGCAGCAAGAATTTTTTAGCCGAAAGGAGTGATAAGTATGAAGGCACGGGATGTAGTGCTCGTTGACGGAATTCGCACCGCTTTCGGCAGGGCTGGAGAGCAGGGATTTTTCTGGCATACACGCGCCGACGATATGGTGGTCAAGGTCATTCGGGAGCTCTTGCGCCGCAATCCACAGGTTACCCCGGATATGGTGGAAGAGAACATCTGGGGAGCCACCACCCAAGAAAAAGACCAGGGCCTCACCCTGGGCAGATCTGCAGCCCTGCTGGCTGGACTTTCTGAAAAGTGCGCCGGGGCCTCGGTTGATCGAATGTGCGCCGGCGGCATGACGGCGGTTACTACTGCCGCCTCTGAAATTGCTCTCGGTGCCTTCGACATTGTCATTGCCGGAGGGGTGGAGCACATGGGCCATCATCCCATGGGAGCTACTGCAGATCCCAACCCTCGTTTCCTCGTTGATCGGCTGGTCTCCGAGGATGCTCTGGTCATGGGAAAGACTGCCGAGAATCTCCACGATCTCTTCCCAGAGATCACCAAAGAGATGGCTGATGAATATGCTGTACTGTCCCAGCAGAAGACGGCAAAGGCGTATGAACAGGGCAAGATCAGCAGGACCATTGTGCCCATGACGGTCTATACCACCGAAGGTTGGCTGGTGGCGGATCGAGATCAGCAGCCCCGTCCGGATACCACCCTCGAGGCGCTGCGGGAGCTGCGTACTCCCTTTCGCCCCCTGGGAAAAGTGACGGCCGGCAATTCTTCTGGTCTCAATGACGGCGCCTGTGGGGTGCTGCTCATGGCTGCAGACAAGGCAAAAGAACTCGGCATCGAGCCAAAGATGAAGATGGTTGCCTTTACCTATGCCGGGGTGAAGCCTGAACTGATGGGTCTTGGACCAATACCTGCCACCCATAAGATCCTGCAGATAACCGGACTTACTATGGATGACCTGGGCATTATTGAATTGAACGAGGCCTTTGCTGTGCAGTGCCTTGTCTTTATGAAAGAATTTGGCCTGAAAATTCCAGACGAACCTCGCGTCAATCCTTGGGGCGGAGCAATTGCCCTGGGCCATCCCCTGGCCTCTTCCGGGCCGAGATTGATGATTCACCTCATGCACGAATTTGCCGAACAGCCCGGGGTAAAATATGGTCTCACCACCATGTGTGTGGGCCTGGGGCAGGGAGGTGCGGTTGTCTGGGAAAATTTGCAGCACAACGGCGCCAAACCACGGCGGAAAAAGGCCGCCTCCAAAAGGAAAAAGAAATGAGGTCCTTACAGCTTCCCAACAATGAAAACCTTTGCTGGTGGGTGATCAACAGAGCCCACTCCTTTCTTTTGCAAGAGGAGAAGAGATCATGGCCAAAGTCGTGACCAGATTCTATCCAAGGTTTTATTCGTCCAGAGTGGGAAAGATTGCTCTTCTTACTATGGACAACGGGGCTGATTACAAGAAGCCAACCACCTTCGGTCAGCAGGCTCTGGAGTCTCTGAACGAAGCGCTGGATGTAATTGTCAAAGAACCGGAGGTCAAAGGACTGCTCCTCACAGGCAAGCCCTATATTTTTGCTGCCGGTGCTGACCTCACAGAGATTCCCTTCATCAATACCTTCGAGCAGGGAAGAGACATCGGTCGTTTCGGTCACGCCTCTTTCAAACGGTTAATGGATCTGCCCTATCCCACTGTGGCTGCCATAAATGGTGCCGCCCTGGGTGGTGGTCTGGAGATTTCTCTCTACTGCGACTATCGCACTGTTGCCAAGACAGCCTTTCCTATTGGCTTTCCTGAGTGTTTCCTGGGATTGGTTCCGGGTTGGGGTGGCTGCACTCTCACCCCCCGCCTGATTGGCCTGGAAAAGGCGCTGGAAATCATCATCTACAATCCCTTGAAGCAGAATCGTTTCATCAGCGGTCCGGCGGCCTTCGAGATGGGTCTTGCTGACCGGTTGTTCGACTCTGCTGAATTCCTGGACGAATCCCTCCTCTTCCTGGAGGGGATCATCTCCGGCAGGGAAAAGGTGGAGCGCGCCCAGGTCAGTTCTGCTAATCTCAAGGCGCTGCTGACCGAGGCCAAGAAATTTGTGGACAGCAAAGTCCATGGAGCTGCTGTTGCCCCGTACCGGGCCC
This sequence comes from Deltaproteobacteria bacterium, assembly GCA_019309045.1. Lineage (NCBI taxonomy): Bacteria > Pseudomonadati > Myxococcota > Myxococcia > Deltaproteobacteria bacterium. Next base: position 43,157 of record JAFDGZ010000009.1, read on the forward strand.
TGGAATTGTTGGAGGGCGCCTTTTCCTGGGATGTGGAGCAGGGATTTGCCGAGGAAGACAAGGCTCTGGGAGATCTGATCAAGAGCAGGCAGTGCAAGGCCTCGATCTATTCCTTCGATCTGGTCCAGCGGCGCGCCAAACGTCCCGAGGGTGTACCCGAGGTCCCGCCGCAAAAGATAACCAAGGTGGGCATTGTGGGCGCCGGCCTCATGGCCTCCCAACTCGCTCTGCTTTTCATCCAGCGCTATGGAGTGCCAGTGGTGATGAAAGACATCAAACAGGAATTCGTAGACAAGGGGCTGAAGTATGTTCACGATGAACTGGGCAAGCTGGTAGAAAAAGGTAAATTGACACAGGCCAAGGCTCGTTACCTCGGATCTCTCGTCCAGGGCACCCTGGAGTGGGACAGCTTCGCGGACTGCGACTTTGTCATCGAGGCGGTATTCGAAGATATGCAGGTAAAAAAGCAGGTCTTTGCTGAGGCCGAAAAGGTGGTGTCAGAGAGCTGCATTCTGGCCTCCAATACCTCCAGCCTGTCCGTTTCCGAGATGGCCTCTGATCTGAAGTACGGTGACCGGGTAGTGGGTTTTCATTTTTTTAATCCTGTGGCAATCTTGCCGCTGGTGGAAATCATCCGGGGTCAGCACACCAGTGACGCTGCTGTGGCCACCAGTTTTGCTGCTGCCAGGAAACTGAAAAAGAACGGCATCCTGGTAAAAGATTCTCCGGCATTTCTGGTAAATCGCCTGTTGACCAAGATGATGGTCGATTGCCTGGAGCTTGTTGATGAGGGGGCCGGCTTTGAACAGGTGGATGAGGCCATGCTGAGCCTTGGGCTGCCCATGGCTCCCTTCGAGCTCCTGGGCCTGGTGGGTCCGGCAGTGGCGCTCCACGTGCTGGGCACCTTGAATCAGGCCTTCGGCCCGCAACGCTTTCCAATGAATACCAACCTGCAGCGGCTGGTGGAGGCAAACAAGAAAGGTATCTATCAAGGCGAGCCGCCGAATCGCCGAGTGGATGCAACAGTTGAGGCTTTATGGCAGAAAAAGGGTGACAAAGAGTTTCGCCGGGAAGAGATTATCGAGCGCGTTCTCGTCAATCTCACCAGGGAGATCGATCTGATCCTCCAGGAGGGCGTGGTCACAGACAGCAGGGATGTTGATCTGGCCATGCTGCTCGGGGCCGGCTGGCCTTTCTTTATGGGCGGCATCACCATGTATCTGGACATGGCCGGCTATACTCCCAAGGTGCTGCAGAAGGTGTTTTTCACTTTTTAGCCTGGATATGGAACACTGCAACACGGAGGCAGGCGGGATTTTCTGCCCGAGCGCCTGCAGCCAGTACAGGTGACAGCTGACGTTTCAGCTTACCCAGTGTGGCCGCTCATCCATCCAGGTGCGGACGGTTTCGGGTAACCACTGCTCCAGTCCTTTGACGAGATAGAATCGTGGCTGGAGCAGATCATCATCTGCAGCGAGCATCCCTTCTGCAAGTGCAGCTCTTGCCAGCGAAGTGTAGGGATAAATTCGAATGCCGCAGGTCACCTTTATCAACTCGAGATTGAGAGAATCAGCGAAGACTAGACTTTCTTCGGCAGTCCGTCTCGTTTCTCCCGGATGACCCAGCAGGAGAAAACCCAGGCGATAGATCCCGTACGCCCCGAGGATCCCTGAGATTGTGCGGACATCATCAAGCGTGAACCGCTTGTTCATGGCCCGCAGGATTCTTTCGCTGCCACTTTCAAAGCCTAGGGCAACCTCCTTGCACCCGGCTCGCGCCATCCACTTCACCAGCTCTTCATCCACCTTCCATGGATAGACGATTCCTCGCCAAGCAATGTCCAGCTCTGCCGCCGCCAACCTGCCGCAAAGGTCTGCAGCATAGGAGTAGGGCAGGTTGAAAGTATTGTCCACAAAATGGAAGCGTTTGAAGCCCGTGGCGACCAGTTCAGAGATTTCCTCGACCACCCTCTCTGGCGAGCGCTTCCGAATGATCTTGCCCTCTATAGTAGGTGTTGAACAATAGCTGCAGTTCAAAGGACAACCCCGTCTGGTCTGCAAGGGCAGCCAGAAGTCCTGATCTTCAAGGTAGGAAGATGAAGCGGACCAGAGGTGATCCTGGGGAGAGGGGAGGGCATCCAGATCCTTGCAGTACCGCCTCTTCGTCTGCAGGACGCCGCCGGGAAGATAGAGTCCGGGAGTGCCGTTAACATCCTGTCCTCTTTGCAATTTTTCCACCAAGATGGGAAAGGCTATTTCTCCTTCTCCCTGAATTCCCATATCAGCACCCAGGTAGGCCAGGGCTTCCTGGGGGTAGATGCTATAGCCGGCACCGCCCAGCACGATTGGGGCGTCAGTCAAGCTGCGGCATTTGTTGATGACTTCTCTTACCTGTTCCAGCAGAAATTGCGGGGCTGCCATGTTCTGGTCGTCAATGTTTCTCACCGAGACGCCGACCACCTCTGGCTTGAAGTTTTCTGCGGCCTCCTCGAGGACTCCGTAGGTATACTCTTCGGGCATGAGGTCAACAAAGGCTACCTGGTGTCCAGCCAACCGTGTAGCCGCTGCCACGCAGGCCAGCCCTAGGGGTAAGATGGGCATGTTGATCTTTTCAGTATTTGCCGATATGAGGAGTACTCTCATCATACCTCGCTTGGCGTAATCAGTCTTTGATTAGTCCGGATATTTCCCAACCGCCTTGATCCCCGCGAGAGAAAATCGACTGACGTGGTCGGCAAAACGCTTGATCAAATCAGTAGAAAGGGGCTGACCTAGTAAATACTCCAGATCGCTGCGCCTGATGGTATGAAGGGTGCGGCACTGATTGATAATACTCATTTCGCAGAACAACACCATTTCATCACTCACTTTAGTCCCCATAATCTTGCGGATGATCCCCAGCAGTACCCGTCGCCGAGGTTCGATCAGCTCGTGCCAAATGTCCTGTATTAGTCCGGTGGGATTGGCCAATTCCATAAGATATAGGCGAGTGAACTCCCCCTCAGCGCTCTGGTCTGTGAAGTATTGTATGAGGGAATGAATGTAGATTCGCAGTTGCTCCTCTGGAGAAGAGCTACCAGAATCAGGCAATACAGGTCCGCCGCTCTTTTTAAAGGCATGAATCCAGGCCTGGCTGTACAGAGCAGCCTTGTCGCCAAAGTGATAGTTGACGGCAGCCACGTTGGCCCCGGCCTGCCGGCAGATGTCGGCCACCCTGGCGCCCTGGTAGCCCTTTTCAGCAAACACCTGACAGCCGGCCTCCAGAAGTCGCTTGCGTGTTTCCTTGCCATCCTCTCGTACGGCCATAAAGGATCTCCTTGTCGCATTGTTCAGAGATGCCGGTCTCAAGAAAATAAAATGATAATTTCAAATCCTTGCTTGACATTAATGGGGAAAACCTTTAGATTCGCAGTTAATTTATATTTTAAATATCCATTTGAAATTGTCAAATAAATTTCGTCCTTGCATCTGAATTAAATTCACAGGAGTCGAATAAGAAATGAAATACTATGTTCGCTCAATGTGCACGCCGTCGACTTTCGCGGCAGGGGTTGCCTGTTGGAGATATCTGTATCATAGGGTGGCGAAAAGCGGCCGCCTCAAAGTATATGTGTTGCTACTGCTGGTTATTTTTTTGTCGACGATCTTTTCGAGTGGTCTTGCCGCTGCACCTCCAGGTCCAGGAGGTGGACCACCGCCGTTGGTGAGGATTGTTCGCGTCACGCTGCAAGATGTCAACCCTCCGGCGGAATATGTAGGACATGTGGAGGCTATCCAGGCGGTGGACCTGCGAGCGCGGGTGGAGGGTTTTCTGGAACAAGTCAACTTCAGAGAAGGCGATTTCGTCCACGCCGGAGGTCTCCTTTACCTTATCGAACAGGCGCCTTACCAAGCCAGGGTTGCCGCCGACAAGGCCAGGGTGGCCCAGGCTGAAGCAGAGCTCGACCGGGCCTCCCGGCATCTGAAGCGGTTGCGGGCGGCGCGACCAGAAAGCATCCGGGCAACCGACATGGACGACGCCGTGGCCGCTGAGCTCCGGGCGCAGGCACAGCTTGCCGAAGCCCGGGCCACATTGACTCGTTCTCTGCTGGACCTCGGCTACACTACCATCAAGGCACCCATCAGCGGCCGTCTCGGCCGTACTGCTTACACCAGGGGCAATCTGGTGAATCAGGCTTCTGGACCACTGGCCCGAATTGTCCAGATGGATCCCATCCGGGTGGTCTATTCCGTCAGCGAAAATGAAGTGGCAGCCATCCAAATGGCCCTTAAAGATTCTTCCCCGCGTAGCAAGAAACCAATTCTGGTGCCCCGCATCAGACTGCCGAACGGCGAATTATATGAGCCTCCTGGGCGCCTGGACTTCGTGGACAACGAGGTAGATAAAGGCACTGGAACCATAGCTGTGTGGGCGGTATTCGAGAATCATGACAATTTACTGCTGCCAGGACAATACGTTACCGTTCTGGTCAGCCGGAGCAAACCACGAATGCTGCCAGTGGTACCACAGTCTGCCATACAGGAAGATCGTCAAGGACGCTACGTGCTGGTTGTAGATGGCAGCAACCGGGTGCTCCAGCGTCGGGTCAAGACCGGGCCTGTTGTCGGCGCCATGTGGGCCATCGAATCAGGCCTGGCGCCTGAAGACAAGGTCATCGTCCAGGGAGTGCAGAAGGTCCGTCCCGGCCAGATAGTGAAAACTACAATCACTGGCAAAGGACAGGAGAGGTAATACATGTTTTCACAGATCTTTATAGAGCGGCCACGTTTGGCCATGGTGGTCTCGATCATCATCACCCTGGCCGGCCTGATCGCCCTGTTCAACATTCCCGTGGCCCAGTATCCAGAGATCACCCCGCCGGTAATTCGGGTGACGGCAATCTATCCGGGGGCCAATGCCCAGGTGGTGGCGGACACTGTAGCCGCACCCATTGAGAAAGAGGTGAACGGCGTCGACAATATGCTTTATATGTCCTCCACCGCTTCCAACGACGGCCGATATGAGCTGAGCGTCACTTTCGCGGTGGGTACAGATCCTGACATTGACCAGGTCAATCTGCAGAACAGGGTACAGTTGGCAACTTCCAAATTACCCAAGGAGGTGGTTGATCAGGGGATAGATGTCCGCAAACGTTCTGCCAGCATGATGGCAGTGGTCTGTTTTTACTCGCCCAAGAGCAGTCGGGACAGACTTTTCTTGAGCAATTACGTGAGCAAAAACATCAAGGACACTCTGGTGCGTTTGAAGGGCGTCAGCGATGCCTTTATTTTCGGAGAATTGGAATACAGCATGCGGATCTGGATGGACCCGGACCGTTTGACCGCGCTGGGCCTCACCGCTGATGATGTTACCACCGCCATCCGGCAGCAGAATATCCAGGCGGCTGTTGGATCTGTGGGCTCAGAGCCGGTGGCGGACAGCCAGCAGGTCCAGTACACTTTACGGACAAGGGGACGTCTTGAGGATGTGCGAGATTTCGAAAATATTGTGGTGCGTACCAATGCTCGAGGGGGCCTATTGCGCCTCGGCGATATTGCCAGGGTGGAGTTGGGGGCAAGAACCTATGGCCACCGCTCCATCCTCAATGGCGGTCCCACTGTGGCGTTGGCACTCTACCGATCCCCGGGAGCCAATGCTCTGGACACCATGAAGGAAGTGAGAAGCGAGCTCGATCGTCTGGCACAACGACAGCCAAGTGATGTGGAATATCGGATCATACTCGACACTACCAAGTATGTCTCCGCCGCCATCCACGAGATAGAATTTACACTGGTTTTGACCTTTGTGCTGGTGGTGGCGGTGATATTCATTTTCTTGCAGGACTGGCGGGCCAGCCTGATACCGACTGTAACTGTACCGGTTTCACTGATAGGCACCTTCGGAGTGTTGCTGGCCCTGGGCTACAACGCCAACACCGTTTCCCTGTTCGCCCTGATCATGGCCATCGGCCTGGTAGTGGACGACGCCATCGTGGTGGTGGAGAACGTCCATCGGGTCATGCAGGAGGAAGATCTAGATGCCAAGGCGGCGGCTATCAAGGCTATGGGCCAGGTGATCGGACCCATTATCGCTACTACCCTTGTATTGCTGGCTGTCTTTGTGCCGGTGGGATTCATGCCCGGCATCAGCGGCCAACTCTACAGGCAGTTTGCCGTGACCATCTGCACCTCGGTGGTCATTTCAGCCATAAATGCTCTGACCCTGAGTCCTGCGCTCTGTGCTACCTTGCTGAGGCCGCCCCGGGCCATTCGGCGAGGACCACTGGCATGGTTCAACCGCGCACTTGCCGCTTCGCGCAGGGGATATGTGACAGGGACCAGCTGGCTGATCAGGAGACTGCTGGTCGTGCTGCTGCTTCTGACTGGCATCTTCGCTAGCAGCTATTTTCTGTTCACAAGCCGTCCCACCAGTTTTCTGCCCAAAGAGGACCAGGGATACTTCTTTGTGAACGTTCAACTGCCGGAGGCCGCTTCACTTGCCCGCACCAGCGAGGTTTTGCAGCTGGTCACCAGAGAACTCCAGAGCATCAAAGGAGTTGATAATGTCATTGGCGTAAGCGGCTTCAGCCTGCTGAGCGGCAATGCCGACAATGTGGGGTTTGGCATCGGCATTCTTGCCCCCTGGGATAAACGCACTCGGCCCGACTTGCAGCTTGGTGCCATCATGGGGCAGGCACAGAGAAAAGTGGCTGCCATATTCTCGGCCAACATATTTGCCTTCACTCCTCCAGCGATCCTGGGCCTCGGCACAACAGGCGGCTTTGACTTCCGACTGCAAGCTCTGGAGGATCAGAGCCCAATGGAAATTGCCGCCACAACCCGGGCACTGGTCATTGCTGCCAATCAGGATCCGGTACTCATGGGGGTTTTCAGCACCTATACGGCAAATACCCCTCAGCTTTTCGTCAATCTTGACCGCACCAGAGCTGAATATCTCAAAGTTCCAGTCAGCAGGGTCTTCTCCACCCTGCAGGCCCAGCTTGGCTCGCGGTATGTGAATGACTTTAATCTCTATAAGCGTGTCTATCAGGTCAAGGTGCAGGCCGATGCGCTGCACCGTGATTCTGAAGAAGACATAGCTCTTCTCTATGTACGCAGCAACGACGGCAACATGGTGCCTATGAGGAGCCTGCTCTCTCTGTCGACTGTGCTGGCCCCCCAGATTGTAAAGCGCTATAACCAGTTCGCCAGTGTCCAGATCAATGGCAATGCTGCCCCTGGCTTCAGTTCGGGGAATGCCATGGCAGCCATGGAGCGGTTGGCTGCAAAGACCTTACCACAAGGATACGGCTATGACTGGTCCTCCATGTCCTTTCAGGAGCGCAAGGCGGGAGGGAAAGTCTCGTTCCTTTTCGGTCTGGCTTTGCTTTTTGGTTACCTTTTCCTGGTGGGGCAATATGAGAGCTGGACCATCCCTCTACCCATCATTGTCTATATCCCGGTTGCTACCCTGGGGGCTCTTATCGGGTTGTGGGTTGCAGGGCTGAGCCTCAGCATCTACGCCCAGATCGGTCTGGTGCTGCTGGTGGGCCTGGCCAGCAAAAATGCGATCCTTATAGTGGAGTTTTCCAGGGACCGCCGTCAAGAAGGTCTGTCCGTAGAAAAGGCTGCGGTGGAAGGGGCACGGATTCGTTTCCGACCTGTGTTGATGACAGCCTTTACCTTCATTCTGGGGGTGACGCCAATGCTTATTGCTACTGGTGCCGGTGCCAATAGTCGCCGGCACATCGGCACCACAGTATTTTCTGGCATGCTGATGGCCACCTTGGTCGGTATTTTCCTCATACCACCGCTATACTTCGCCTTTCAATCATTTCGTGAAAAAGGACACGCCTGGCGTATACGGCGCCGCAAGGAAGCAGCAAACTGAGGTTTCCCGTTCAGATATTGATGATGTTCCAGAGCGAGACAACTATGAAAACGATCAACTTCATCGGGAAAGGTCGTGCACAGAATAGGTGGTGCTGTCTACGGGCCATTTTGCTGGGCACACTGATGGTTGTGACTCTACCTGGATGCGCGGCGGTCGGCCCCGATTATGTTCCTGTGGAGCCTGAGGCACCGGCAAAATGGCATGCCGAACTCCAGGGTGGTTTGACGGCCGAACAGCTGAATCCCCAAACTCTGGCGCATTGGTGGACGACTCTCCATGATCCGCAGCTTTCCAGCCTTGAGAAACGCGCTGTCGAGGGCAATCTTGATCTGAAAGAGGCAAGGGCCCGAATCAGGGAAGCCCGCGCCCTCCGCGGCATCAGCAAGGCTAATCTTTTCCCTACTGTGGACGCAGTCGGCTCCATCACAGATCACCGCAACAGTGAAAATAGTGGACCGGGAACGGGGCAACGCAGGAGCGAAAGCAACGGCACAGGAACGGACCGGGCCGGCAGCAAAAGTGCCCCAGGGCTTGAGAACAAACTCTATTCCGCCGGCTTTGACGCCAGCTGGGAATTGGATGTATTTGGCGGCGTTCGTCGGTCGGTGGAAGCGGCCGAAGCGAACCTGCAAGCCGCCCAAGAGGATCTGCACGACGTCCTGGTCAGCCTGCTGGCTGAAGTGGCCCTGAACTATGTGGAGGTGAGAGCATTCCAGGCTCGCTTGGCGGTGACCGAAGCCAATACCAAGACTCAGCAAGAAAGCTATGATCTCAATAAGTCGCGCTACCAGGCAGGGCTTATCGACGAACTTGCCGTGCAAGAATCTCTCCGAATTCTAGAGGCATCGCGTTCGCAAATACCGGCGCTGGAGACGGGGCTGGAAGCGGCCAAAAATCGATTGGCGGTGCTGCTGGGGGAGCAGCCCGGCACACTTCATCGAGAACTGGCCGCAAAACGACCTATCCCGGTATTGCCGCCAACTGTGGTTGTCGGAATTCCAGCTGACACCCTGCGCCACCGGCCCGACATCCGGAGAGCCGAACGGTTGGTGGCGGCCAGGACCGCTGAAATCGGGGTGGCCACCGCGGATCTCTATCCAAGATTCCGCCTCTTCGGCACCATCGGACTCGAGTCCATATCCAGCGACGATTTTTTTGAATACGGCAGCCGGACCTGGACCTTCGGGCCAGCCGTCTCCTGGAACGTCTTTGATGCCGGCGCCATCCGCCAGAACATCAAAGTGCATACCGCCCGCCAGGAGCAGGCCCTGATTCAATACGAAGCCACGGTCCTCAGGGCCCAGGAGGAAATAGAAAACGTGCTGGTAGCCTATGCCAAGGAACAGCATCGAAGAGAGTCCCTCGTCAGGGCTGCGACTGCAGCTAAGCGGGCCGCTCTGCTGGCCCAGGACCAGTACCAGGCTGGTCTAGTGGATTTCAATAATGTGCTGGACGCCCAGCGCTCGCTCCTCATCTTGCAGGATCAACTGGCCCAGAGCGACGCTGCTGTGACTGCAAACCTCGTACGTCTCTACAAGGCCCTCGGCGGCGGTTGGAAATCTCTGAAGCCGTCTGCCGATAAATCGACAGAATTTGTGAAAGATAGCATGGCTCCATGAAGTTCAGAGCCCTTGGATTCGTGATAAAGGAGAGCTGAAAGACCACATGCCGCCCCGGGTATCCCGGCAGGATCAGCAAAGGGGGAAAATAGCCATGGAAGAGATTGACAGGCGGCTGGAGCAAGTCCACCGTCTTATGAAAGTGTTGCAAGCAAAGCGGGAAGATCTCATCTCTATTGCCATCAAGGACACCGGTTTTACTCGGCGTGAATGCAACATGGAAGTTGACACCGTACTCAGCCGCCTGCGGGGCTTTGATGACATGGCAGACGTGTTTGCGGACCGGCAGCCCCTTTGTGGACCGGAGGAGGAGGTGGCCCTGGTGCTGCCATATAACGGCAGCGCCTGGCTCAACACCGCCATTGTTTCTATCTACCTGGTGGGCAATCGGCTGCGTGTCAAGTTCGCTTCCAGGGATTCCGAGATCGCCCGGTTTACCGAATCTCTCTATCAGCCCATCTTTGGCGATGTCATCCAGTTCGACTACGCTGAGGGCAGAACCTTTTTGCAAAGGGCTATTACCGCCCCAAATATTCCGGCAATCTGCCTATTTGGCTCCGATGTCCACGCCTGGCAGTATCTGCAGCAGGTGAAATCCTATGGCAAGAAATTCGTCTTCGAAGGACCAGGTAAAGATCCCTTCATTGTCCTTGCCGGTGCAGACCTGGACGCTGCCGCCAGGGAGCTGGCCCTGTCAAAGTACCTCTATGCCGGGCAGACCTGCACGGCTCCTGAGCGAGTCTACCTGGAGCAGTCCATCCATGATGAATTCTTGGAGATGTTTCTCCATTACAGCCGTACCATAAAACTGGGAGACCCCGCAGATCCCGCTACTCAGATGGGACCGGTGGCGAGTGAAAGGGCGATCACCGCCATCAAGGCTCAATTGCAGGATGCGGTGGCTCGGGGGGCTAGAATCGCTCTGGGCGGCAAGATTGAAGGCAATCTTGTCTATCCCACTGTGGTGGTGGGTGCAACTCAGGAGATGCTGGGCATGCAGGAGGAGACCTTTGGCCCGGTTTCATTCATCAGTTCTTTTGACACAGTAGAGCAAGCCTTGCAGTTGGCCCGGGACAACCGCTACGGCCTGCGGGCTGCTGTCTACGGCGGTGGCGAAGCAAGGCCTCTGGCAGATGAACTTGTGGGCGAGCCTTATTGTCATCCGGTGGAGGAGATAACCTTCGGCCTCTTTGGCACTGTGGCCGTCAATCAGCCTCGCTCGGAGTCATGGGTAGGGGCGTTTGTTTCCAAGGCGGTTGGCGGCTATGGGCTTTCGGGCTGGATTTGGGAGACGGCATCCGGTGAGTTCATCCTGAAACAGGGCCCCAAGCTGCTCAGCCTGGAGACCTCAGAGGCAGTCAAATGAGAGCGGTTGCTTCAAACGTCTATTTGCTCGAAATTCCTCTTCCTTTCCCACTGAGATTGTCAATCTTTGTCTCCCTCTGGGCCATCATGGATGAATTTTGCTTGACACTGGATATTGGGAGCGATGTATAGGGATACTATGGATCAGTTCTGGTGATGAGAGGAATATAGGTCGATGGACGAAAGATTCAGAGTGGCGATTTTCAAGCATGTCGAGCAGTGGCAAGGGAAGTCAGTCTCACAGCCTGTGCTGCCAGCTATGAAATCGAAGGCATCACCCTGGTCGCGGACTGTCCGGTTCTGATTTACCGGGTGGAGAAACCTCTTTTTTGAAATGTCCCTCCCACATGGGGAGGATGACTTGAGGATGGGCATGGAAATGCTTAGAAGTTTTGCGGAGGTTAAACCTCTAATATCTGGCTTACCGCCAAAGGTGGTAGCAGTGGTATCTCCTCGAAATCATCAGGTCATGCTGGCACTACGCGATGCCTGTAACGAAGGAACAGTCATTCCCACATTCATTGGCAGTCAGAAAACTATTTATGAAACTTCTGAAAAATCCGGATTCAACATTCGGGATTTCTTGGTCATTGACGAAGACGATCCGCAAGACATGGCAGACATTGGGGTAGGATTTTTGGATGATGGTAGGGCCGATTTTTTCCTGAAGGGGCAGATACCCACCTCACATATATTCAAAGCCGTGATCAAGAATCAGGCTAGGGCCACCACTAGGAAACGGTTCAGCGTAGTCACTCTGTGGGAGATGCCAGGGCTGAACAGATTGATTGCCATCACTGATCCGGGCGTCAACATCAAGCCCGATCTTGATGACAAGATTGAGATCGTTCGAAATGCTGTCTCCCTGATGCACTTGCTTGGCTACAGCCGTCCCACAGTTCTCCTTTTATCTGCTCACAGGGGTATGAGCATGGACCTGTCCTCCAGAAGTGACGCCGAGAAAATCAGACAGGCGGTGCGAAAAGGTATGCTTGAGGGCTGCCGCGTAGTCTCAGATTTTTCCCTTTTCGATCTTTCTCTTAAAGCAAAAGCTGATTTCGATTATCAGAACGGGGTAGAGCAACCCCAATTCCCGGACATTTTTCTGGTTCCGAACCTGGAGGCTGGGAACATTCTGGTAAAGATGGACTACATCATAAAGCTCACCAGACGATCGGTCATGCTGGGGGCTTCAGGTCCGCTGCTGCTGCCATCCAGGTCTGACACCTATGATTCCATCAAAGGAGAGATCGAATTTGGCGTCTTGATCTCTCATTGGCTCCGAGGCGGTACCAGTGAAAAGCTTTGAGGATATCCTGCATCAGGCGAAAACAAGGGGAAGAAAGAGAGCCGTGGTCGCCCCCGCGCCGGGCAGTGACATGTCGGCAGCACTCTCCCGGGCAACTGATCTTGGCCTTATTCATTCTATAATTGTTGATAATGATCCTCGTGGAGGACTTGCGGAGAGAAACCCTGGTCATGTCCAAGAAGGCACTTACGATCCGAGTACTGATGATTCGCTATGGCAGGCCGTCAGGATGGTGCGCCAGGGGGAGGCAGATATCTTGATTCAGGGGGCGAAGCCCCTGGGCGATTTCCTGCACATCGTGAAAGACCCGGAGAACGGTCTGGGCACCGCGGCAACTCTCAGCTTTGTCTCTGTATTTGACTCTCTCCAGGCTGGCCGTCTTAGCCTGGTAACCGACACCCTTATCAATGACTTCCCAACACTTGAGCAAAAGATTGGTATCATCAAGAATCTTGTCAATTTTGCCCATGTTCTGGATATTAAGCGACCGAAACTTGCGGTTCTTTCGGCGCTGGAATTGGTAAATCCTGCGATTCCTTCCACCCTGGATGCGGCCATCTTGGCAAAGATGTCCGAGCGTGGCCAACTGGGAGAGGCCATGGTCGAGGGGCCTTTGGACATAGATTGTGCTGTCTCCACAGAAGCCGCCCACCGCAAAGGAGTGAGCCATCCTAATACAGGTCAATTCGATGCATTCCTGCTGCCCGATATTGAATCTGCCTATAGTTTTATGCAGTTTTTGCTCCTGTTTGGAGGCTTTCCAATGGCAGGTGTACTCCTTGGTACCCGCTCGCCCGTGGTCTTAGATCTGGATTTTCAGCGTTCTGCTGCCAGGGTAATTGAACTTGCTATTGCGGTATTAATGGCACCTCGGCTGGAGGGCGACCATGACCTGCTTCTATAAGATTTTGCTATTGAATATTGGCTCTACGAGCACCAAACTTGCCTTTTTTGACAAGGATCACTTGAAGATCCAGGAGACCATTGCCCACACCCCTCAGCAACTAGGCTCTCTCTCTCACTATATGGAGCAGCTTGTCTTACGCAAGGAATGCATTGAAAAATTCTTGTTGAAAAACCGGGTACTGTTTGATCATCTGGACTTGGTCGTAAGTCGCGGCGGTCTTACCGCACCGGTTTCCTCCGGGGTGTATCTCATTGATGTAAGGATGTGTGAGGACCTGCGCTCCGGGAAATACGGCCGGCATCCCACCAACCTGGGACCGCTCATCGCCTACGATTTGGCAAAGCAGGCCGGCACCCGGGCCGTGATTGTGGACAGCCCCAGCACTGACGAATATCATCCTCTCGCCAGGATCTCCGGCATTCCGGAGATTGAGAGAAAGAGCGCGTTTCACGCCCTCAACCAGAAGGCTGCGGCGAGAAAGGCTGCAGACGAAATTGGGATTCCTTATGAAGAGAGCAACATGGTCGTGGCCCACCTAGGTGGCGGCATCAGCATCGGTGCTCATCAGAATGGCAGGGTCATAGACAGCACGATCGGTCTCGGGGAAGGTCCGATGACCCCGGAACGGGCTGGGAGCCTTCCAACTCTGGAGCTCCTTCGGCTTCTAGAGACAGAGAAATTTAACCTAACAGAATTGCGTAGGCGTCTCACATCTGCAGGTGGTTTGCTTGGATATCTGGGGACGAATGATCTCAGCAAAATAGAAGAAATGATCAGCCAGGGAGATGAGCGGGCGCAATTGTTGCTGCGAGCAGTGGCATATCAAGTTGCCAAAGATGTCGGTGGCATGAGCACGGTGCTGGACGGCGATGTGGATGCAGTCGTGTTGACTGGTGGTCTGGCCAACTCTAGAATGCTGGTGGAATGGATTAGCGGACGGGTCGAGTTCATCGCGCCGGTTAAAGTGTATCCTGGAGAGAATGAGATGCTTGCTCTGGCCGAAGGCGCTCTCAGGGTTCTATCCGGAGCAGAAGCAATCAAGCGTTACCACCCTGCAGGGTAATTTCTTAGCGTTAGCTTAGTGAGTGCACTCAATGTCTAGAAAAGAACTTTATCTGTATACGGTATGATCTTGAGGCTGAGAAAATGTGGGCTTGCTCCATACCTCAAGCGCTTCCCACTCAAACTTGTGTAAACCCTCTGTTGATGTACTGGTGCTCATTTCCTGCAGTTCAAAACTTTCTGGGTCTGAGAACTCTGTGACAGATACCCATGGCGTTTTCAGATCCAGAAGCAAGGCAAGCTACTTCTGAGCTCGTGACCGGACATGGGCTGACAGCAAAATATTTATAGTATTTTCATGAGAGTGATCTTGAAAGTGATACTTTGCCCGGCAAGAGGGTCGTTGGCATCAAGAACTATGTTGTCTTCAGTAATGTTTTTCACGACGACAAGAGCAGTGGTGCCGTCGCGCAACCGTACTTGCAGTCTCTTTCCCAACTCTAAATCCAGGTCTGCGGGAAATTCGGATCTTTCGAATATGAACAGAAGGTCCTTCCTGTAGTCTCCGTAGGCCTCTTTCGGCGATAGAGTGATTGTCTTTGTGTCCCCTTCGATCATGCCCACTACAGCCTCTTCAAAACCTGGGAGAACGCTCTTTTGTCCTATGATAAATTCAAAAGGCTCTTCTCCCACAGTAGAACCGAATACGGTCCCATCTTCCAAGGATCCAGTGAAATGCACCCTTACTTTATCCCCTATTCTTGCCACAGCCATTCTTTCTCCTTTTCCTTCCCAAGACTGCTGCTCAGAGATGCCAGGATGTTGCGCCAGGTTCGCCGTCAGCAAAACAACCGCGGCCGGCTAAGGCCACACAACTCAACAGGCAGCTGAACATCTCCCAACGGGCTAAAGAGAAAATCAGTCTGCCCCGGCTGTTGTTGTCATGAATCGATGCAACAGTTGCCACGCTATTCTTTTGCTTCAGCCGCTGGTTCTTTGCCAGCGTCCAACTCCTCTGCACTGCCTGCGCCTCTCTTCCTGTTCAGCCGCCGTTCCATCTTTTTCTGCGCTTTCAACTTTCGTTTGATTTCTTTCTGTCGCTTCTTGAAGCTGTGTGGACTGGGCTTTGCCAAATCTCCTCCTTTTTTTGTGTCGCTTGTCGCTGACCAGATGCAGCGCCCTGCCAGCCAACCCTGCGAGCATTCACAGGACTGCTGCTCTGCAATCGTTCACTGCCAGGACAGCCCCAGTGCAAACGAAGCTGCCTGTCCTGCCTTTTCAGGTCGACAAAAAGACCCCGAGCCTTGCACAGGCTTAGGGGTCACTTGCCAGAAGCAATAGGCAACTCCCCTTTAGCTTGGCATCTTTCCTCAACTATGTCAACCAGTTGTTTGGAGCAACCGCCTCAGCCTCGTGCTGGCGCTCCTGTTTCTCAAAGGACAGCAGGTAGTATACTATCCGATTATATGACTTATCTGCTCTGTAGCGGATTTACTTCAGAGGCAATCTATGGTTTATTTTGCTGGGACAGCCTGGCAGGAAAAGCGGTCGCTGCTGCCTGCCTGGAATGCCCTGCCTGAGAAATGTGCAGGAGTTTTGCAACAGGAGGCAGACACCTCCTTGTGAGGAGAGGTCCTGATGAGAAGAATAAGGGTTGTGGAGGCTATTCACTCTGATATTCCTTTGGAGAGCATCCTGATCAAAGGATGGGTTCGCAGCAGAAGAGACGCCAAGGGCTTTTCATTTCTGGATGTAAATGACGGCTCCTGTCTGAAAAATATCCAGGTGATTGTGGATGCAGCGATTCCGGCCTACCAGATCCTCAAACGAGTCAATACCGGCGCCGCCGTAGAAGTGGCGGGCTCTCTCGTGGACTCGCCTGGCAAGGGCCAGAGGTGGGAGTTGCAAGCCGATGATCTCAAGCTGATAGGCGCATCTGAGCAGCAGAGTTATCCGTTGCAGAAAAAGCGCCACACAGATGAGTTTCTCCGGACGATTGCTCATCTCCGACCGAGGACTAACAAGTACGGGGCCCTGTTTCGCATCCGTTCGGAGTGTTCGTTTGCCGTACACCAGTTTTTCAGAGAGCGTGGATTCTTTTTGCTCCACTCACCTATCATTACCGGCTCTGACTGCGAAGGAGCCGGAGAACTCTTTAGAGTAACCACTCTACCGCCTCTGGCCCACTCCCTGCCTGCAGGAGAGAATCCCTTTGCTGAAGATTTTTTTGGCAAAGAGGCGAGTCTCACGGTTTCCGGGCAGTTAGAGGCAGAAGTATTTGCCTGCTCTCTGGGAAATGTCTACACTTTCGGTCCCACTTTTCGGGCGGAGAATTCCAACACCCCTCGCCATGCGGCCGAGTTCTGGATGATCGAGCCGGAGATGGCCTTCGCTGATCTAAATGACAACATGGATCTGGCGGAAGAACTGGTCAAGTATTTGACTACTCACATCATGGAGCACTGCCAGGAGGACCTGGAGCTGTTCATGAGATTCGTGGACAAGAATCTCCGGACAGCCTTGCAGGTTATTGTGGAAGAATCCTATGCGAGAATTTCCTACTCGGAAGCGATCCAGGTTTTGCAAGGTTCAGGCAAAGAGTTTGACTTTCCTGTGGAATTCGAAGCGGATCTCCAGACCGAGCACGAAAGATATCTCTGCGAGAAACATTTTGGCAAGCCTGTGATCGTCTACAACTATCCAAAGGAAATCAAGCCCTTCTATATGCGGCTCAATGACGATCAGCGAACCGTGGCCGCCATGGATCTGCTGGTACCCAGGGTGGGAGAGTTGATCGGCGGCAGCCAGCGCGAGGAGCGCTATGAAGTGCTGCGAAGACGTCTAGTGGAAAATGGTATGAATCCTGAGGATTACTGGTGGTATCTAGACCTGCGGCGTTTCGGCTCTGTACCCCACTCCGGCTTTGGACTCGGCTTCGAAAGATTTCTCATGATGGTCACCGGGGTGAGCAACATCCGTGATGTCATCCCCTTTCCTCGAACTCCCAAGCATCTGGAATTTTAAGATAAAATATTTTTGAACAACAAGTTGCTCTGCTATTGTCGCCAGGCTGCCAACCCAGAGGCTTCATAAGGGCAGTTCGATCACCCCGTGCAACCGTATCTTCTCTGCGGATATATAGCTGGCCCCCATGGCGCGGGCCAGCTGGGGGCCATAGCCAAAGCTACAGGGATCTTCCTCGGTGTCCACGAAAATGCTCTCGATTCCTGCTGACTTTACCACAGAAGCATAGTGCATGGCTTCGTCGTACGGGTCGCTGTATTCGAGGGCCACATTACCTCTGCCGTCGGAAACCACCACCAGAACGGGCCGCAGTTGGGCATTTTTCCGCTGCTGGCGTCGAAGAAGGACCACAGCCTCTTTGAGGCCGAGACCTAGAGGCGTCTTGCCGCCGACAGAGAGCTTGCGCAGGTGCTTTCTGGCCACCAGTGGACTTCTGGTAAAGGGGAGAATGAGCTCGGTCTGGGCAGCCCTGAAGGCGAGCAGCGCCACCTGGTCCCTCTTGTGGTAGGCATCGGTGAGCAGAGAGAAGACAATGCCTTTGGTGAAGGTCATCCTCCGGTTGGCTCCCATAGAGCCGCTGGCGTCCACCAGAAAGAGTATGGTGGCAGCTGTGGCCTGCAGCCGCACCTTTTCTCGAATGTCCTGGGTGGCGATCCGTATGAGCCTGCGAGTCTGACGGCTGCACTGGCGCCCGGCAGCAGCTCGCAGGCTGGCGTCCAGGGCAATGCTTTGCGGCCTTCCCAGTGGAAGCCTGCTCTTGATATAGCGGCCGCCGGCGGTGATGGCCGCCTGGCGCGGTCTGCGACCCCGGGGCAGCCGCTTCTCCTGCCGCCTCGCTCTGCTCTGGCTCTTGACCACTAGAGGCGGGCCAATATCGAAGCGTCTGCCCCAGTCAAGGGTCAATGAGCCTCTGCCTGGGAGTTTTTTTTTAACCGCACAGAGGCCTGGGGCTTCTCCAGGGTGCTCTCCTCAACTTCGATTACCTTTTCCAGGACCTGGTCGATTTTTTCGAGAGGCGACTGTTCATCAGCGGGATCTATGCGCAACCGGTGCGGCAACACGAGCTGGGCAGCTGTGGCCACCTCCCGCAGGGTGACCTCGTTCAGGCCTGCATAGGCGGCCAGGGCTGTAGCTGTCTTGGCCATGGCAATGTCGGCCCGGTGACCGTCCGTGCCTGCCATCACGGCCAGACGGCTGATAGCAGCGAGGGATTTGCTGGAGAGCTCCACGCGGGCCACTCTTTCTTTGGCTTCAAGGATGTGATTTACCAGGGCCTGTTCTTTTTGGCGCCATTGTGAATAGAAGGCTTGCGGGGCACGTTCAAAGCTGAGGCACCTCGCCACCACTTCACACCGCAGGTTCTCGTCGTCGATGCCTGTCACCTCGGCACACAGAGAGAAGCGGTCCTGCAACTGGGGCCGCAATTCCCCTTCATCCGGATTCATAGTACCCACCAGGATGAATTTGCTGGGATGGCTGTAAGAGATTCCTTCCCTTTCCACCACGTTTACCCCCATGGCTGCCACATCCAGAAGTATGTCAACCAGATGATCAGGCAGGAGGTTGACCTCATCCACGTAGAGAAATCCTCTGTGAGCTCTGGCGAGCAGACCAGGCTGAAAGGCCTTCTCTCCCTGACGCACTGCCTGCTCGATATCCAGTGTTCCCAGGACCATTTCCTCGGTGGCACCCAGAGGGAGATCCACCACTTTCATCCGTTCCTGAGCAGTGGGCATGCTCTCGTGCCGTTGGTAGCGTTCCAGGCATCGTTGGCACATCAAACTGGGATCTTTGGGATGACAGCGGAACAGGCAGTCGGCCACCACCGGAACAGGAGGCAGAAGACTTGCCAGGGCCCGCACTGCGGTGGATTTGCCGGTGCCGCGCTCGCCGCGGATAAGCACGCCGCCGATCTCTGGATAGATCAGACTGAGAACCAGGGCTTGCTTCATGCGCTCCTGGCCTACAATTGCCGTGAAGGGAAATGGTAGGCGATAATGTTTCATAGCTTGACACTTTTAGCAGAATATGGTCAGTGAAGAAAGTTTTTTTCGCACCTTCGAGCTGCGTTGAAAGAGCGGTTTCTATGGCAGCATTTGCTCTCCCAGAGGATTTTTTCGCAGAAGAGTTCTTGCAGGAGCTGCTGGAGCTGCTGCTGCGCAAGGCAACGGCCCTCGACCAACTGACAGCTAGAGACTTTGGACCGCGCATACTGCGACAGCAGGAAGCAGAAGCTCTTCTGGCAGAGGCTATGGAGATCTGCCATGAGCTCCTCCATTGGCAACCAGCTCAAACAGTGAAGCCACGCCTGGTGCTTACTCGGCGGCTCAGTAGATTATGGGGTCGGACGATGATCCTTTTTTTGCTGTTCGTTCCCCTCTCTATGCTGCTTTTTTTTCTGACAGCCAGAGTGGCAGATTCCTCCTCTGCCTACTGGCTTGTCCGCGGCGCCATTTTCTTCTTGCTCGCCGTTCCCCTTTTGATCCACAAACGCACCCGCATCAATATCGAACACCAGTGCGGCTATGTGAGAGATGCTAGAGGCCGCTCAGCTATTGTCATCGACCAGCTGCCCAGAGTCCAGTTGCAATCCTATCTTGCCCATGAGTACGCTCATCACCTCTATGCCGATAGGCAGGCGAGCGAGAGCCTGGTCTGGCGGCGGCATGGCTGGGCGCGACTGCTGCAGTGGCAGGCAGTCAAACAGCTGGCAGCGCGTTACCAGAACCCGGCTTTTCACTACCATGCCCTCGAGCAGGTGGTGGCTGAGTTGAAGTTTGCCTGCGAGTTGATACTGCGCAGCAGGCAGAGAAAGATGCCCAGACCGTTGCAGCGCGTTCCCACTTTGTATCAAGCGAACCCCTTGCGACGTCTGCTCACCGGAGTGCCGGGATACAATACCAGCCGTCTTATTGAGCACGCCGTTGGTACTGCAAACGTCTTTGTCCGGGCGAAGCAAAGCGGTTTCGCCAGCGTCCTCAACGAGGAACTACTACAGTCCACAAGCAGCGCAGTCCACTGACAGCCAGTCATCTTCATGCAAAGAACTCCAGTTGGGACATAACTGGCCTCGCAATTAATCATTGAAAAAGAGCAACTGGTGTGCTAAAGAATTGATTTATTTGTTTCCCAGCCAAATCAATATGCGTACCCAGAAAGCAGGTTGTCACCCAATCAAAAGGGAGGAGAGGAATGAAAAAGAGTTCTATAATTGTTGTGACGTTGCTGGCCGTGGCACTCATTGTGTCGCCCTCGGTATGGGCAAAGCAAAAGCTTATCAAAATTGGAATCAACGCACCTTTGACCGGAGACATCCCTAAAGTTGGCGAAGGAACCAAGTACGCAGCTCAAATGTGGCTGGAGGATATCAAAGCCGCAGGTGGCCTGGAGGTGGGCGGCAAGAAGTACCCGGTGGAACTGGTTATCGAGGATAATGAATCCAAGGCCGAGTCTGCGGTGAAGGCGAACACCAAGATGATCACCGAAGACGAAGTGCTGGCAATCGTTGGGCCGCAGGCCTCCAAACAGGCGGTGCCTGCCGGTGATGTGGCCAACAACTACAAGACGCCTATGATCAGTCCGTGGTCCACCAATCCGGATACCACCAAAAATCGACCGTACGTGTTTCGTGGCTGCTTTCTCGATCCTTTCCAGGGACCGGTGTTGGCCAATTTTATCACCAAAGAATTTGGTTTCAGTAAAGCGGCGGTGCTCTATGATGTGGCCAGCGATTACCCGAAAGGTCTGGCCGAGTTTTTCAAACAGGCGTGGGAGAAAATCCACGGGCCAGGTTCAGTGGTGGCTTTCGAAAGCTTCACCACCAAAGATGCAGACTTCAGTTCACAGCTCACCAAGATTATTCGCTCGGGTGCCCAGGTGCTGTTCGTACCGCAATATTACAACGAGGTGGCTCTCATTGTGCAGCAGGCTCACGAACTCGGCTGGAACAAGCCGATCGTTGGCAGCGACAGTTGGGGTTCTGCCGAGACGGTCAAGCTGTGCGGCAAAGACTGCTACGGTCTGTTCTTCAGCACCCACTACGCGGCAGCCGGGGCTACCGGGGCAACCAAAGCCTTTATTGATCGGTACAAGAAAAAATACGGCTATGTTCCAGATGACGTGGCTGCCCTGACCTGGGATTCACTGCGCATCGTCCAGCAGGCGATCCAATCGTGCGGCAAAATTACAGGCAACATCGAGAAGGATCGCCTGTGTGTGCGTGATGCTCTGGCAAAGATCAAAGAGTTCGACGGCATTACCGGCAAGATGACTTTTACCGAAGACGGCGATCCGATCAAGTGTGCCGTGATTGTGAAGATCAGCGACAAGGGAGAATACGAGTTTTACAAATCAGTTTGCCCGTAAGGTGAGGTGAGGGCGACGGCTATTTTCCAGTTCGCCATCTCCACCTACCCTGAGAACACACCTCCTGCAGGTGGCACGGGCCAGGGCGCTTCATGCCCTGGCCCCGTTGTTTTGTTTTCCCAAAGACATTGCCACAGAACGGTTTGGGGGAAATACTTATGGGTAGAGCTGCAGCCAAGAGAATAACTTCTAATTTTCAACCAAATAGCCCAATAAAGTCCTTCCTCTTGGCTCTGCGGCTGCCTCAAGCATACAAACCGGAGTAGATCGGCATGGGATTCTTTTTGCAAAATTTGATAAATGCTTTGCAGTGGGGCAGCTTTTATGCCCTCATTGCCCTGGGCTATTCCATGGTCTATGGTGTTCTCATGCTCTTTAACTTCGCTCATGGCGACATCTTTATGGTGGGCGCCTACATAGGTTTCGGTATAGCCTCTGGCCTGTTGGCTCTCACCGCGCTGGGAGGAATCGTTCTTCCCAGCTGGTTGATCCTGGTGCTCACCATTATCATTTCCATGTTTCTTACCTCTTTTGTGGGGATGATCGTGGAAAGGGTGGGGTACAGGCCCCTGCGTGATGCGCCGCGAGCCTCTGCCGCTATTACTGGTCTGATGATCGGCATTATTCTGGAGACGGGCAACCTGGCGCTTCTCGGGGCGAGAAGAGTGAGGTTTCCAACCTTGATCCAATCCACCACTTATGACATTGGGGGCGTGTTCGTAACCAACAAGAAGATCATGATCGTCGTGGTTTCCATTGCTCTCATGTTTGCCCTGCATCAGTTCGTGCGCAAGAGCAAGTGGGGCATGGCCATGAGGGCTATGGCCTTCGACTATGTGGTGGTGCCTCTGCTGGGAGTGCCAATCAACACCATTGCTCGCTTGACCTTTGCCATTGGATCTGCTCTTGCTGCTGCGGCTGGGATACTCTTTGGAGTTGCCTATCCAGTGCTGGATCCATATATGGGCATCGTTTTTGGTTGGAAGGCCTTTGTGGCTGCTATTCTAGGAGGAAGGGGCTCCATTCTCGGAGCAACGCTTGCAGGCTTTTTGCTCGGTTTTATAGAGATTTTCGTAGCCATGATCTTTCCCTCGACTCTGCGAGATTTCATTGCCTATTCCATAATATTGCTGATTCTGACCTTCAGGCCACACGGCTTCTTTGGAGAGCCATACAGTGCCAGGTTGAGGCTTTAGGGAAATCTCAGCTGTTGGCGGCAACAGAATTTACTCTTGAGGTTGGCTGAGGTGATGGTGGGGCTGATGGTTGCAGGAAATTGACAGTGAAAGAGAAGATTGCTGGTTCTCCTTTAGAAACAACATCATCGAAAGGTAAACTTCTGGCGTTTTTTGCCCAGGTGCCCCTGTTGGGTTGGCTTTTTGGGGCCCTGACCGCTGTGCTGGCAGAGCAGTTTCTTGGCAGCCAACTTGTGGACTTGTTGGGGCTTCCCAAGATCCCTGTTCTTTTTGGCTGCATGATAGTGCTCAAGAAGCCGCTGCTGGTGCCTGGAACCCTGGCATATGTGCTGTGCATCTATTTGCTGCCGCTGGCAATTGTCGCCAGGATGGCTGCTCCTTGGTGGAACAAGATCGCCGGCTACCTCTACAGATTGTCTCCCTCTGTGGCCGTGATCGTTCACCTGGTTCTGATGTATGCCATCCTTCATATCTGGTCAGGAATCAGCGCCTACCGCCTCCTGACTGTCAAATTGACTATGATCGCTGTGATGGTGACCCTGAGCCTCAACGTAATCAACGGCTACATGGGAGAGTTTTCCTGTTCGCATCCCGGCTTTCTTGCCCTGGGCGCCTATACCGCCTCTGTATTCACTCTGTTATTTTTTGCCAACGACAAGATCTTCGGTACGGCCTTACTGCCCGCCAGTTTGGGCCCTTTTCTTTTCCCCCTGGCACTTATTTTGGGAGGACTGGTGGCTGCCCTGGGTGCCCTGGCCATTGCGGTGCCTTCTTTTCGAACGCGCGGCGACTATCTGGCAATCATCTCCCTTGCCTTCATGTTCATTGTCAAGAGCATGATCGAGAACCTGGAAATTGTGGGCGGCCCGCGCGGCTTGAGCAGCCAGCCAAACTATGTCAATCTACCTACCGTGTTCATCTGGACTGTTCTCTGTGTCTGGATCATCAACAATTTTGTTCGTTCCACCGTAGGAAAAGCCCTGAACGCCGTGCGCGACGATGAGATGGCAGCCGACGCCATGACCGTGAACACCAGGAGGACCAAAGTAGTGGCCTTCCTCTTTGCGGCATTTTGGGCCGGCATTGCAGGCGGCCTTTTTGCCCATGTGCTGCGCTATGTAAATCCCAGCACCTTTGGCATTCAAAAGCTGGCAGAAGTGCTGGCAATGGTTTATTTTGGTGGACTCAACTCGGTCTATGGCTCTGTGGTCGGCGCCGTCAGTTTGAGTATGCTCAGTGAGGCTCTGCGGCCTCTGGAGCTTTTCAAATGGATCATCATTCCACTGCTGCTCATCCTGGTGATGATTTTTCGACCAACGGGGTTGATCGCCTTCACGGAGTTCGATGTAAAGGGCTTGATTCGGCCGAAGGGGAAGGAATAGAAAAAGATGGCGGCAGACGGATCCTTCACTGGTTCGAAGGAAGCCGGTGCAGCACCAAGTAGAAGATGGTAACATGGCACTTCTTGAGATAAAAGAAATGAGCCACGACTTTGGCGGACTGCGGGCGGTGAACAACTACCATCTCAAGCTGGAGCCGGGCCAAATCAGAGGTCTCATCGGTCCCAACGGTGCGGGCAAGACCACTATTTTCAACCTGGTCACTGGCATTTACACACCAACTCAAGGAGAGATCCTCCTGGACGGCAAATCAATCGTGGGACTCAAACCCTATCAGATTGCCGCCATGGGTCTAGGCAGGACCTTTCAGAACCTCAGGCTGTGGCGGCACATGACAGTGCTCGAGCACGTGAAAATGGCCAGATATTCGAAGATCTCCTATGGACTTGTGGGTGCTTTTCTGGGCACTGCCAGAAGACAGCAGGAGGAGGCAGAAATTGAAGAAAAGGCTTACAGCCTCCTTGAGCTAGTGGGAGTGAGCCAGCATGCCAACCAGCGGGTGCTCAACCTGCCGTATGGTGATCAGCGGCGGGTGGAAATGGCCAGGGCCCTGGCCATTGAACCGCGGATTCTTTTTCTCGATGAACCTACAGCGGGCATGAATCCGGAAGAGCTCATCCAGATGATGGAAATCATTCGCCGCATACATCACGAGCTGGGAGTGGCAATTTTTCTCATTGAGCATCGGCTCAAGATGGTTATGGAACTCTGCGAGATCATTCAGACCCTGGTGTTCGGCGAAGTGATCGCTGAGGGTGAGCCTGAAGAAATTCAAAATAATCCCAAAGTGATAGAAGCATACCTGGGCAAGGAGATGGTTTTGTAATGTTGCTGGTCGAAAACCTCCGGGTCTCATATGGAAATATTCGGGCTCTGCACGGCATAGATTTTGACCTGCAAGAAGGGGAGATCGTCTGTATTATTGGCGCCAATGGTGCCGGCAAGAGCACCACGCTGCGGGCAATATCGCGGCTGGTTCCTGTTGAGCCTGGCAGCAAGCTGACCTACAACGGGGAAGACCTGTTGAAACACCCTGCCGACAAAGTGGTGAGCAAGTTTGGCATCTCTCATGTGCCCGAAGGAAGACGAGTATTCGACAACCTGACGGTGTTGGAAAACCTCAAACTGGCCACTTTTTCCCGGAAAGACGGCGCTCGTCGAATACTTCAAGATCTCGAGAGAGTCTTTGCCATCTTTCCACGGTTGGAGGAGAGAAGGCTGCAAAAGGCCGGCACCTTGAGCGGCGGCGAACAGCAGATGCTGGCCATAGGCAGGGCTTTCATGAGCGGCCGCAACGTAATGTTATTGGACGAGCCGTCCATGGGCCTGGCACCTTTACTGATGCTGCACGTCTTTGAAGCGCTCAAGGAAATCAACCAGGAGGACGGCACCACCATTCTTCTTGTGGAGCAAAACGCCCAACTCGCCCTGCAGTTTGCTCGCAGGGGGTATGTCCTGGAAAACGGCCGCTTAGTGATGCAGGGGGATTCGGCTTCCTTGCTGGCGGATCCCGAGGTAAAAAAGGCATATCTGGGCGGTTGAGGAGTTTTGCCGGCCTAGAGAGCACCAATCAGCCTGGCGATCACCAGGCGCATAATCTCCGAGGTGCCCTCGCCAATTTCCAGCAGCTTCTGGTCCCGATAGAAGCGTTCCACCTCGAAGTCCTTCATGAGGCCGTAGCCGCCGTGCAGCTGCACGGCGTGATTGGCGCAGCGGCCCATCACCTCCGAACAGAACAGTTTGGCCATGGCTGCCTCTCTGGTGAAGGGTTTGCCCCTGTCCTTGAGCCAGCATGCTTTGTAGAGAAGGAGTCTGGCCAGTTCGATCTCGGTGGCCATATCAGCGAGTTTGAAGGCGTTTACCTGAAACTGGGCAATGGGGCGGTTGAACTGGATACGTTCTTTGGCATACTTCAAGGACCGTTCGTAGCAACCCTGGGCGCCGCCGAGGCCCATGGCAGCGATAGCCAGCCTGCCGCGGTCCAGAGTCTGCAGCATCTGGTGAAAGCCTTCTCCCTGCTTGCCCAGGAGATTTTCTCTGGGGACTCGACAGTCGTCGAAATAGAGTTCGCTGGTATTGGAGGCGCGCCAGACCATCTTGCCCTTCATTTCTCGGGCTTCGTAGCCGGCAGTGCCATTCTCCACCAGGATGCAGCTCAATTCTTTCTTGCCGTCCTCCCTGAGACCAGTTTTCGCCAGTATTGTGGTGCCGAGGGAAATCTCACTGGAGGCATTGGTGATAAAAATTTTGCTGCCGTTGATCACCCAGTGGTCGCCGTCCAGAACTGCAGTGGTTTGGGTATTGCCAGCGTCAGAGCCGGCATTTGCTTCCGTGAGACCGAAGCCCCACAGGGCTTCGCCACTGCAGAGCTTGGGGAGATATTTGCGCTTCTGCTCTTCAGTGCCGAATTCATAAATGGGGCCGATGCCCAGAGAGTTGGCAGCTGCCACGGTGGCTGCCTGCGAGCCGTCAACTCGGGCCAGCTCTTCGGTGGCGATAATGTAGCCCAGGTAGTCGAGACCCTGTCCGCCGTAAGTTTCCGGGACAACCATGCCGAAGAGCCCCAGTTCACCCATAGCCCGGGTCAATTCTACGGAAAACTCTTCTCGGGCATCGAGCTCCATTGCCCTGGGGCGTATTTCTCGTTCAGCAAAGCTGCGGACTGTGCTTCGCAAGATTTCATGTTCTGTGGAGACGGTGAAGTCCATGTCAACTCCTGAGATCATCTGCAGGCAAAAAGCCTGGATGAACAACAGCAAGACTGTTGTCCGGGGAAAATGGTGTCAGAGCCATGGAAATTTTGCGGCAGCAGAAGGGTTTCCGGGGAGATCTTGCCGGTGCCATCCCACGGCAGGCCATCCCCGCTTTCGACTTTTCCTTTGCAAACGACACGCTAAACGCGTTATCATTAGTGATCTGCCGCAGCTGTTCGTCGGCTGTCCAAGTGTTCATTTGATGAAAACCTCTGGCCTGGTGGAGCACATTCATGGGTAAAGCAGGCATGAGACCTCCTTCTGATGAGGGCAAGAAACCGCACTCCTCCTATCCTCAGGAGCCGCACGAACAGGAATTCCTCGAGGGAATCAGCAAGACTTCTGCCTATGCCCCCGAGCCAGAAGAACCAACAGGCATTGGGGAGCGGATCAGGAAGCTTCGGCATCTCAGGGGCCTTTCTCTTGCCGAGGTGAGCCGCAGAACCGGTCTTGCAGAAAAAGTTCTCCAGGATGTGGAAGCAGATGCCATAGCACCGCCTCTGGGTACTCTGGTCAAATTGGCCAGAGCCATGCACATGAAAATGGGGCAGCTGCTCACTGATGGTGAACCGAAATCCTTTGTCATCACTCGCAAACATGAAGGCAAGCCAGTGAGCAGACGGGCCGCTCAGCAACAAGACAGGTACGGCTACTCCTATCTTTCTCTGACCCCCGGGATGAGCGACCGCAGTATGGAGCCTTTCCTGGTGACACTGGCCCCCACCGAGGAGGAACTCCCGGGATCGGTGCATGAAGGAGAAGAGTTTCTCTATGTGCTGGAAGGGGAAATGGAAGTGATCATCGGTGAACATCGCGATGTGCTCTATCCAGGAGATTCCATTTATTATCATTCCTCCACTCCCCACCTGGTCAAATGCCACCGCAGCACACCCACCCGCATCATTGCAGTGCTCTTTGCTGAAACCACCTGAACTGCGGGCTCGGCCCTGCCGCGGGGAGGTGCGCTGCTGCGGGCAAGGCCGAGCGGCTGGCAGCGCTGCTCAATGATCGAGAATTCCTGTGGGTTCTTTGGGGATCCTCCCGGTGTGGACACACTCTGAGCGCAGCTGCCGACCGAGAATCTTCTCCAGGGTCCGGCCTATGACAAGCAGGTGATCAACGTCTATGCCGGTGTCGATTCCCATCTCATCCATCATGACCACCATGTCTTCCGTAGACACCAGGCCGGTAATTTTCGGATCTTTGGTGTAATAGGCGCCGGTGCCGGCAACAGGCACACCATCAACAAAATTGGCGGGCTGACCACCGGTTCCTCCCAGGGTCCCTTCAAAGTGCGTCACTCCCGCCTGCAGGGCGGCAAGCACATTGGCCAAGCCCCAGCCCCTGGTGACGTGGAAGTGGGCCACGTGCAGGGTGGGATCTGGTATTGCATCCAGCACCATGCTGAAATAGTCGTAGACCCTGTTTGGCGGGGCGGAACCGTCATGGTCTGCATGTTCTATGTCGTCTGCGCCAATTGCCAGCCACCTCTTGGTAAAATCCAGGGCCTTTCGCATGTCTGTGGGACCTTCTATGGGACAGCCCCAGATGGTGCTCACAGTGCCGCATACCTTCATGCCGTTGTCGTGCGCCTTGGCGGTGTACTGCTCGGCCATCCTCCAGTAGTCCTCCAGGGAAAGTCCTGAATTGACCTTGTGATGTGACTCACTGGTGGAAACCATAAAAAGGATCCGATCCGGACCGTAACCCTGCCGCCGGCACTCGATGGCTCGCTCAACGGCACGCTCACGTATGGTGATGGCGGTAATCTCCACGTCCTGCAAACGATCAGCCACGATCTTGCTGCTGCTGAGGAGCTGCAGGAGCTCGTCTGCGTCGGCAAATTGCGGCATTCTCTTTGGATTGCCAAAGTTGGTCACTTCAATCCGCTTGAAGCCGGCAAGAATGAGCTGTTCAGCAAGCCACAGCTTGGCCCTGGTGGGGATGAACTTTTCCTCATGCTGCAGGCCGTCGCGTACCGTAATGTCTCCTAAGGTTACCTTTTTCGGATAGTGGAGGTTCATTGTCACTCCTTGGCCTCAGTTGATGAACTGTTCTATACACTAGACAGGGGCAGACACCCATGGACATGTGCCAATGGCTGCCTGGGCCGAGGTCTGGCAGCCCATGTCCTGTCGGGGAGCAAGCTTGCCCACCCCGGCGACTCGATATGGTTCAGATAGACCCAGCAGGCCGGCAGAAGCTGGCAGAACTGCTCAAAAGCGGAAGTTGCCGAAGCTGCTTTCCGGAATCGGTTTGAGCAGACTTACCTCGAATGCCAGGGCCAGAGCCGACCTGATTTCTTTGAAGCGAAGTATACGGTCATTGAAGAGTCTGGCCCCACAGTAAAATGGGTGGGCCTCCATCTCGTACTTGGCCAGCAGCTCCGCCTGAAAAGTGGCAGCTTCTGCCTCGGTCATCTCCCGGCCTCGCGCCCGTCGTTTTCTTCTTTCCAGACTCAAGAGAACCTCGGCGGCAGAGCGTCCTGACATCACCGAAGTCCTGGCCCTCATGGTTGAGAAGAGAAAATGGGGTCTGTAGGCTCGGCCACACATGCCATAATTGGCAGCGCCATTGTCAGGTCCTATCACCAGCTGGATCCTGGGCACCCTGGCATTGGACACAGCGCGCACCATGTCGGCGCCGTACTTGCCGATGCCTCCATGCTCCGCTTCAGAGCCCACCATATAGCCGGGAGAATTCTGGATGAAAAGCAGGGAGATCTTTTCCACAGCGCAGCGAATGATGAACTCGGTAGCCTTGCGGGCAGCTTCCACAAATATGATTCCTGAACTGTTGGCTGCCACAATGCCCACCGGGATGCCTTTGATGCAGCTTTTCCCGGTGACAATGTTATCGCCGCGGCCAGGAGCGTATGTTCGCTTGTATTCCACAAAGCTGCCGCCGTCCACAATGCAATCGATGAAACGCCGCACATTTACCGCCTGATGTACGCCCGTGGGCATGAGCTGGTAGATGGTCTCTTCGGCAACCGCCGGCGGGATTTCTTCCCTCCTGGCCATGTACAGCTTCTGAGGCGGTTCCAGTGCCAATATCTCTCTTACCCGAGAGATACCTTCGAGCTGATTCTTGCAGCAGTGATCGGCTCCGCCGGAGACCTGTGTGTGGATTCTGGCGCCACCCAGAGCTTCGGCGTCGATCTCCTGGCCGATGGCTGCTTTGACCAGCGGCGGCCCGCCGAGGAAAGAATAGGCCAGACCTTCGAGCATCACTGCTTCGTCTGCCATAAAGACGATGTACGCCCCTCCGGCAGTATTGCCACCAGTACTGAGTGTTATCTGCTTCAGACCCTGGGCCGACATCCTCGCCATGTTGTAGAACATGGAGCCAAAGTGGCCGTCATCAGGGAATACTTCTGCCTGCATTGGCAGGAAGGCTCCACCTGAATCAGCAATGTAGACACAATTGAGGCCGCATTGCTCAGCAATGGCTTGGGCCCGCATATGTTTTTTCAGAGTGATGGGAAAATAAGTGCCGGCTTTCACCCTGCTGTCATTGGCAATCACCATGGTCCAGTTGCCGTGAATCTTGCCCAGACCGGTAACCAGGCCGCCGCAGGGTACGTCTGTGATGCCGCCGGGGTAATTCATGCCAAAGCCTGCCACAATACTGAGCTCAAAAAACTCACTGCCGGGATCTATGAGGGCGTTGATGAGCTCTCTTACTGGCTGCTTGCCCTGCTTGGCCAGCCGGGCTATTGCCTGCTGGCCGCCAGGATTGATCGCTTGCTGAACGCGCTCCTCTAGCAGCTCCTCCTGTTTGAGCCAGTGCTCTCTATTTTCTTGCATTTGTTTGTCTCACCTAGGGGACCTTGTCGTTGACAATAATTTGCCAGCTACCTTCCCCTGTAGATCGGTTGCCGCTTTTCTGCAAAAGCCGCCAGCCCTTCCAGGCGGTCTTCAGTGGGAATGCATCGCTCATAAGCGCTTGCTTCTATGGCCAGGCCGCTGTGCAGGTCGACAGACATCCCCTTGTTGATGGCAAACTTGGCCTGCGCCAGCGCAATAGGGCCAGCCTGGCACATCTCTTCAGCCAGCTCTAAACATGTCTGCATGAGTGACTCCTGCTCAACCACCCGGTTGAGAAGCCCCAAAGAGTATGCTTCCCGAGCTGATATTACTTTGCCAGTGAAAATAAGTTCTTTGGCAGCTGCCACGCCCACCAGGCGCGGCAGCCTCTGGGTGCCGCCGGCTCCAGGAATGATGGCCAGGCGGGTCTCTGTGAGACCCAGAGTGGCACTGGCCGCTGCCAGCCGCAGGTCGCAGGCTAGCGCCAGTTCTGTTCCACCTCCCAGGGCTGTGCCATTTATGGCGGCAATCACAGGAATCGGCAATTCTTCCACAGCCTGCAAGAGCTTGCGGATGGTGAAAAGGAAGCGTCTCACCTGGCTCTCGGTCATGGAGGCACGCTCCTTAAGATCTGCACCGGCGCAAAAGGCCTTGCTGCCGGCGCCGGTAATCAACAGCACTCGTATATTATCCGAAAAGAAAGTCTCGTGCACTGCCTTTTCAAGCTGAACGAGCAGCTGCAAATTGAGCGCATTGCGCACCTGCGGCCGATTGAGGGTCAGGATACGGACAGCGGCTCTGTCTTCCACCAACAAGATTTGTTCTGCCATGGACTTGTCAGCCTCCTGAACGAGTTTCTTGCAGCTTCTGCTGAGGCTACCCCTCGCTATGGCGGCAGGGGCACCGTCTACCTGCAGGCGGCATGCTGCTGAGGAGAACATCCTTTCTCAGGGCCGCTAGTCTTGCAAGTAAGGCCAGCACAAGCTGCCGATCCAAGGGAGCAGCATGGATTCCCTCCGGATAATATTTATTGCTGAAAGAGCCTGTCAAGCGGAAAGTCTTTGCAGCAAAAGCAGTGTTTTTTGGCAGCTGCAGAAGGAAGGGTCTACGGTGAAGTAGGTGCCGGAGAGATTGCAGATGCAGCCAGTGATAATATTTCCTATTCCAATTTGGCTGAATATCGTTTATGATGCCTTCACGTGAAAGTTATTATTATCTCGAAGTCCGCCGTTTTTCCGCCTATGCTTCATTTGCCCCAATCTGAGACGAGAGGTTCGATGGTGGCGCAGGTCGTCTGGAAAAATATCATTTGGTCCGGTGCCGACAGGGAGCGGAGCATCAAAGAGCTGCTGACCATTCTCAAGGGCTATGGTCCCATGGAAGTTCTTCACTTTGAAAAGCCAGGTGAATTTCAGGGCAGACTCAGTTTGTGGTTGGATGAGCGCGGCATCAAACAACTCACCCTGTTCCATCTGGAAGTTCTCGGTGAAAAGAGAAAGGGCACTGGCCGCAGGGCCCTGCAGCACCTGCGCAAGATTTTCGGAGGCGACGTCTTTGTCCAGGATCCAGGAGAATCCGCTTCAGTGTCTGAGGAGCTCACCGGAGGAATCCACGTTCGCCAGCCTAACCGGGAAAGTGCCATGTTTTGGGTTAGGATGTTCGAAGAGGGAGTGATTCAATCTGTAGAGGGAGATCTCATGAACCTGGACGAAAGCACAACTCCTGAAGACCTGGAGAAGATAAGGAGTGAGTTTGCCGAAAACCAGCAAGAAGACTAGTTGCCAGGCAATAGTGCTCCTGCGGTCGCCAGCAATCTGCATGCATTCAGCCCCCCGCGAGCCTCTCGGCAGGAAGTGGGCAATTGTCTTCATGCCACTGGCGGCTATGGCATGTCTGACTGGGAAACGGAGGCAAGCGGCTTCAGGCCTGGCCCACCAGCAGACTCATGAGTCGCTGCCGTTGTTCTCTACGCTGGGCCTTGGTTGTCGGCCGGTAATATCTCAAGCCACCACATTCAGACACTCTGATAGTGCCGTCTAAGGCGAGAGCACACCTGTGATTTGACTCACCGCTATCATTCCTGTCAAGTCTGTGTTTACAATTGTAACACTCCCTAAAGCGACAACGGCTATCTCTGGGTGCTGTCATGAAGGCCTCCTTGCGAAAGGGATCCAAGGCTCCGGATAAGGTTGGACTCCAAGGACCACACAAATTGGGCACGCACAGCTATTTGGCACACTGGGGGGCGTGAGGTTGGGGAGATGGCTTTGTTCTGTCTAATGTTGACCATCCCTATAAAATGATGTGAGGTGGAACGGTACATCTAATTAATTAAAATATACCCTGTTGCCGCAAGAAAGGCAAACCCTTTTTCCCCCGAGTAGCTTACGGCAGGCAAAGTTCATCTACCTCGGCAGTTGACAAAGGATGTGGCCACAATGTGCCTTGCTTTGCTGCCTTTGGCCACGGCGACTGCCTGATTCTTCGAGGCCTGGACAGGTCCTTGCTTGCCAGTATCTTCTGTTGGAGGTATGGTTATTGTTGCTCATTCTGGTGGATTGTAGACTTGCAGAGGCTGTTATGGTGGTACTGAAGAAAGGGGCGGATGTCGAGCTGCTTATCGAAAAGGCTTCTTTTGGGGGCAAAGGGGTGGCTCGCCTGAATGGCTTTGTGGTTTTTGTGCAGCATGCTATTCCCGGCCAGCGCGTTCTAGCCAGAATCATCCGCAAGAAGAAGGCCTATGCCGAGGCCAGAGTACTGTCGGTCCTGGAAGAGTCCGATTATGCTATTTTGCCCCGGTGCAGTCATTTTGGTTCTTGCGGCGGTTGCCTCTGGCAAAATGTTCCTTATGCTAGACAGCTGGATATCAAGCGGCAGCTGGTCTTCGACTGTCTCGCCCATATTGGAGGCCTTGCAGAGCATTTGGTTCGCCCGGTAAGACCTTCTCCCCAGGTCTACTATTATCGCAACAAAATGGAGTTTTCTTTTGGAGACGAGCGGTGGCTCGAACCTGGAGAGCTCAAGCTGGAACATTTGCCCAAGCCCCGCAATTTTGCCCTTGGCCTCCATGTGCGGGGGCGCTTCAACAGGGTGCTGGACCTGGAAGAATGCCACCTGCAACATGCCGACACTGCTGAAATTCTGGCTGTGGTGCGGCAATTCGCCCGGACATCGGGGCTGCCACCCTACAACAGCCGCGACCACACAGGGTTCTGGCGATTCCTGGTGGTGCGGCACAGTAGATACAGCGACACTATGATGGTTGAGATCATCACAGCGCCCCATCGAAGTGGCCCGAAGCTGCTAGCCCAACTCGCTGCCATGCTGCAGCGCCGCCTGCCTGCCGTGGCCACAATAGTTCACGGTGTGAGCGCCAAAAAGGCGCAAATAGCCAGCGCTGACAGTCGGCTGGTGCTGTGCGGCCCCGGCTACCTGGAGGAAAGACTTGGCAGCCTCTGTTTTCGCATTTCACCCGGAGCTTTCTTTCAAACCAATACCTCGGGTGCAGAAATCCTGGTGCAAGAGGTGCTGGAGGCTGCTGGTCTGAGCGGCGTAGAAGAGGTCTGGGATCTCTACTGCGGCACCGGTGCCCTCACCCTGCACCTGGCCTCGAGAGCTGGAAAAGTAGTTGGTTTCGAGATAGTGCCGCAAGCGGTTGTCGATGCTTGCGCCAACGCCAGACTCAACAATTTGACGAACTGTGAATTTGTGGTGGGAGATATGCGAGCCCTGTTTCAGCAGACCGCCACCTGGTCTGGCCATTCCTCAGTGCCCGAGGTGGTGGTGACCGACCCTCCACGAGCCGGCATGCACCCCAAGGTTGTCAGGGGTCTCCTGGAGCTGGGCCCGCCGCGTATCGTCTACGTCTCCTGCAATCCTGCTACCCTGGCTCGCGACCTGAAGCTTCTCCAGGAGCAATACCGCCTGCATCACATTCAGCCAGTGGACCTCTTTCCGCACACGGCGCACATCGAGGTGGTGGCTCTGCTGGCAAGAGAGTGAGCAAAGAGGGCGAAGTCCTGCCTAGGCGTCTATGTCGCGAACAAAGGTGGCGTTTTCCTGAATAAAGGCATAGCGTTTGGCCGGTTCCCGACCCATGAGAGTTTCAAAGGTCTCGTTGGTTCTCTCAGCATCCTCTATGGTTACTTGCAGAGCTCTCCTCTTTTGTGGGTCCATGGTTGTTTCTTTGAGCTCGGCAGCGTTCATTTCGCCCAGGCCTTTGAATCGTTGAATTGAGACCTTCCTGGCAGACAGTTTTGCCAGCAGCTCCTCCTTTTCTTCCTCCAGGTAGACATAGTGCACCGAGCGCTTCTTGCCGTCTCTGGCCTGAATGCGGTAGAGAGGGGGTTGGGCGAGAAAGATATGGCCTTTTTCTATGAGTTCGGGCATGTACCTGAAGAAAAAGGTGAGCAGCAGGGTAGAGATGTGAAAGCCGTCCACGTCGGCGTCGCAGTTGATAAAAATTTTGCCGTAACGCAGCCCTCGGTAGTCAAACTGGTTGCCAGCGCCGGTGCCGATGCACTGGATGAGATCCTGGATCTCCCGATTCTTCCTGATGCGCTCGGCACTGGCCTGCTCCACGTTGAGAATCTTGCCGCGCAAGGGCAACACTGCCTGAAAACGGCGATCCCTGGCCTGCTTGCTCGAACCTCCTGCTGAATCTCCCTCGACAATGAAGAGCTCGTTTTCCTCCAGGCGATTGGAGGTGCAGTCTGCCAGCTTGCCAGGAAGGGTGAGACGTTTGCTGCTGCGCTTTCGTCGGACGCTCTTGCGGGCCTGTCGGGAGGCTTCCCGGGCCTGGGCTGCCAGCAGCACCCTGTCCACTATGGCTTCAGCCGCCGAACCATTGTGAAAAAGATAGTTCTCGAAGGCATCCTTTACCACAGATTCTACCTGGGGTTGAATATCCGAGTTGAGGCGTTCCTTGGTCTGCCCCTGAAACTCTAGATTCCCAGAAACGAACACGGACAATACCGCCACCAGCCCCTCGCGCACATCTTCGGCAGTTACTGTCTTTACTTTTCTGGCCAGACTGTTCTTGCGGGCCATGTACTCTCGCAGCGCCCGGACGATGCCATGGCGAAAGCCGTTTTCGTGGGAGCCTCCGCCACTGGTATAGACAGAATTGGCATAGGAATAGATGGTTCGCTCTGAGGACATGGTCCACCACAGGGCCAGCTCCAAGCGCAGATCATTTTCGTAGTTGATATAAAATGGCTCCTCTGTAATGATTTCTTTGTTGGCCACCAGGTCACTGAGGTAGTTTTTGATGCCCTCTTCGAAGAAGAAGCGTTCGGTGCTGTCTCCGACCTGGTCCTCCACGATTACGGCCAGCCCTCGGGTGAGAAAGGCCTTGGCTTTAGCCTGTTCTTTTATGATATGCGGGTCAAACCTGATGTCTTTGAAGATATCAGGATCCGGGCGAAACATGATGGTGGTGCCCCGCTCTTTGGTGGGCCCCAGATTCAACAGCTTGCTCTTGCGTTTTCCTCTTGAGAATTCCTGCTGCCATATGGTGCCATCTCTTCGGGAAATCACCCGCATGAACTCACTGAGGGCGTTGACCACCGATATGCCAACGCCATGGAGACCTCCAGAAACCTTGTAGCTCTTGGTGGAGAACTTGCCTCCGGAGTGGAGGGAAGTCATGATAGTCTCTAGAGTATTCTTGCGGGATTGAGGGTGTTTGTCTACTGGAATGCCACGACCGTTGTCGGTTACCGTGATAGTGTTGTCTGTACCTATGGTGATGTGGATTCTGGTGCAATAGCCGTTCAAGGCTTCATCCACCGCATTGTCCAGGGCCTCGGTAAACAGATGATGCAGGCCGGTGCTGGAGGTGTTGCCGATGAACATCCCTGGTCGGAGGCGTACCGGCGCCAATCCTTTGAGAACCTGAATGTCCCTGCCTGTATAACTGTCTGCCATTTCGTCTCCGCAGACGGCTTGTCGCCTGACTGCCAGAACACGGGCTGCTGTTGTCCGCTGTGGCACCGGCTAGTGGTTGCCAGTTGCTTCCTCTGACTTGAGACTGATTCGGACGATGCCTCCCCGAACAAGCTTTCCTTTGGCGCCTCTCTTGTGGATAGGCAGTTGGGCCGCCTGCAGTTCCCTTACTGTGCCCTTGGAATTTTCCACCAGCAAGACGTCATCTGCATTCATTGGACAAAAAAAGAGTATCCCGGGAGGCTCCGGCTGCATCAAGCGCACTCCTCTTCCCACCCCGGCCAGTGCCTTAACCTCTGCCATCCGGATGATGAGAAGCCTGCGGCTGGTGGCCAGAGCCAGTAGGGAGCCATTCAGCGGGCACACCCCCAGGACCTCATCTCCTGGAGCCAGCCGGGCATAAGAGCGTCCTTTTCGAGTGGTTGTTTCCTTCAGACTGCTGCGGTCGAATCTGAAGCCTCTGCCCTGTCGGGTGACCACCAGGCATTGATGGGCGCTCTGTTCCCTGGCGGCCGCTTTATTCTCCAGGTTGTCGGCAAGAAAGGTGAGCTGACCGTACTGGTCTGCAGTCACAGGTCTCTTTTCCTGCAGTGCTGTTGCTGCGGCTGCAGGGCCGTTCACCTCTCCAGGAAGAGCAGCCACCAGTCTTTCCTGGTCTTGAAAAGTGAAGACAGTCTGGATGGGATCCCCATAGCCCTTCCCTGAGACGTGCAGATCATAGACCCGGCTCACATATACCTGGCCAAAATTGGAAAAAAAGGCCACCGTGTTGCTGGTATTGGTGCCTATTACTGCCAGGATCTCGTCCCCTTCCTTGAGGAGTTGCGTTCGCACATCGAAGGTCTTTACTCGCTTGAGCCAACCGTTGCGGGTCACCACCACAAAGACATCTTCGTGCACCACAAAATCTTCTTTGTCGTAAGTGTATTCGGCTGCAGAGGCTATGACCGCAGTGCGGCGCGCATCGCCATAGATTTTCTTGATTGCTGTTATCTCCCGGCGCACCGCCTGCCAGATCTTTACGCCGCTGCCCAGAATAGCTTTGATCTGGCGCAGCCTCTTTTCTCGTTGTCGCAGTTCCTCCTCGATCTTGCTGATCTCCAGCCGCACCAGAGAATGGAGACGCAGTTCCAAGATGGCCTTTGCCTGCTCGTCATCCAGGTCAAAGCGCGCCTTGAGATTCTCATGGGCCTCGGCGCGGTCTCTTGCCACCCGGATGATGGCAATGGCTGCATCCAGGTCAACGAATATGCGGCTGAACCCATGAAGAATGTGGATGCGCTTCTCCAGATTGGCCTGTTCGAATCGCAGCTTTCTGACCACCACCTCTTTGCGAAAATCAAGGTAGTGATTGAGGATTTCTTTGATCGACAAGCGCTCCGGCACAGCCCCAGGAGTGAGGCAGGTGAAGTTCAGGGGGTAATTGATTTCCATTTCAGTGTGCTTGAAAAGATATGCCATCACTTTGGCAGGATCTGCCCTGCCGTTTTTCAATTCCAGGACAATGCGAACATTCTCAGTACTCTCATCTTTGACATCCACCACCATGGGCAGGCGTCGGCTGGCGATGAGAGCCGCAATTTTCTCTACCAGTTTGGCCTTGTTCACCGAGTAGGGGATGGAAGTTATTATCAGCTGTTTTCTGCCCCGCTTCAGAGTCTCTACCTCGAATTGACCACGTACTTTTATGCCCCCTTTGCCGCGCCGATAGATCTCCACCAGTTCATCCGCTGCCAGAATGATCTGACCGCCAGTGGGAAAATCAGGTCCCTTAATATGAGACATGATCTCGGCAGTGTCTGCTTCGTCGTTGTCAATGAGATGGATGAGCGCCTGGCATACTTCGGTAAGGTTGTGCGGCGGGATATTGGTGGCCATGCCCACTGCAATGCCGCTGGCCCCATTTATGAGCAAGTTCGGGATGCGAGCCGGCAGCACTCCCGGTTCGCTGAGGGTGCCGTCATAGTTGCT
>JAFDGZ010000010.1 GCA_019309045.1 Deltaproteobacteria bacterium
GTATGTATTGAAGAAGGAGGAGGGAGGTCGGCACACGCCGTTTTTCAATGGATATCGGCCGCAGTTTTATTTTCGCACTACGGATGTGACCGGGGTGGTGACGCTGCCCGAGGGAGTGGAGATGGTCATGCCTGGTGACAATGTGGCCATGCGGGTGGAGTTGATCACTCCTATAGCTATGGAGAAGGAGCTGCGCTTTGCCATTCGGGAGGGAGGTCGCACGGTGGGTGCGGGAGTCATCAGCGAGGTCATCGAATAACCGGGCCAACTCCCTGATGTTGCCTCTGTTTCTCTCAGTTTTTGTCAGGCGTGAGGTGGAGAGAGCATGACGAATCAGAAGATACGTATACGACTCAAGGCTTACGACCACAAATTGCTGGATCAGTCGGCCAACGAGATTGTCGAGACTGCCAGGAGGACGGGTGCCAAGGTGGCGGGTCCCATACCTCTGCCCACCAAGATCAACAAATATTGTGTGCTGCGCTCTCCCCATGTGGACAAGAAGTCCAGAGAACAGTTCGAGATCAGGACACACAAACGGCTTCTGGACATTGTGGAGCCGACACAGCAAACTGTGGACGCGCTGATGAAACTCGATCTTTCAGCGGGTGTGGATGTAGAGATTAAGCTCTAGTAGAGGTCTGCCTGGCGATTCGGTGCGGCCAGCCGCCTGTGCGGCTGTTCCGGGCAACACGGGCAGGATGGGTGCGAGACCATGATCAATGCGTTGATCGGCAAGAAACTGGGCATGTCCCGGCAGTTTTCCTCCAGTGGTGAAGTGACGCCGGTAACAGTAATCCAGGCGGGACCGTGCGTCATTACCCAGATAAAGTCCACTGACAAGGAGGGCTACAATGCCCTGCAGCTCGGCTTTGGAGAAAAGAAGCCGCAGAGGACCACCAAGCCGCTGTTGGGTCATTTCAACAAGTGCGGCAAGGGACCCTTTGCAGTGCTGCGGGAAGTGAGAGTGGCTGCTGTTGACGACTACGAGGTGGGCCAGGAGATACGGGCTGACATATTTCGCCCTGGCGAGATGGTGGCGGTAACAGCCACCAGCAAGGGCAAGGGCTTCGCCGGCACTATCAAACGCTGGAATTTCAGTCGGGGACCAATGAGCCACGGCAGCAAGAACAAGAGGCCGCCAGGCTCCATCGGCTGCAGCGCCACGCCTTCCAGGGTGGTCAGGGGACGGAAGATGCCGGGCCAGATGGGCAATCGCCGGGTAACGGTGAAGAACCTGCAGATCGTGGATATTCGTCCTGAACAGAATCTGATTCTCTTGAAGGGTGCGGTTCCTGGCGGGCGCAATGGGATTGTGATGATCAGACGAGGCAACAGAATGCCAGCTCGGACAACGAAGTGAAAATGAACAGCGGCTCGCACCGGGCCTGTCGAGACTGAACATGTGAAGAGGTGACACTGGCAATGCCAACACTGGCTGTTTTCAATAACAAAAAAGAGCAGATCGGCGAGATACAACTGAAGGACGAGATTTTTGCCGTGCAGGTCAAGCCTCACATCCTGCACCAGATTGTGACTATGCAGCTGGCAAAGAGGCGGGCCGGCAGCGCCTCCACCAAGAGCCGCTCTGAAGTTCGGGGCAGCCGCAGAAAGCCCTGGCGGCAAAAGGGAACGGGTCGGGCCCGCGCTGGCACCAGGCAGTCGCCTCTGTGGCGCGGCGGCGGCGTGGCATTCGGGCCGAAGCCCAGGGATTACACGCCAAAGGTCAACAAGAAGATACGCAGAGAAGGGTTGAAGATGGCCCTGAGCGACAAATGCCAGAACGAGCAGATGGTCATACTCGACTCTTTTGCCCTGGAGCGCATCAAGACCAGGGACTTTCTCGAAGTCTTGCAGGCTTTTGAGACTGACAATG
The DNA here is from genome assembly GCA_019309045.1 of Deltaproteobacteria bacterium. Taxonomy (NCBI): domain Bacteria; kingdom Pseudomonadati; phylum Myxococcota; class Myxococcia; species Deltaproteobacteria bacterium. Next base: position 1,877 of record JAFDGZ010000010.1, read on the forward strand.
CCCTGATCGTAGTTGCCGACTCTGACGAGAAGCTCGAACTCTCAGCGCGCAACGTGCCGTATGTCAACGTGCTGCGCACTGAGGGGCTCAATGTCTACGACATTCTCAGACACGAGCAGTTGATCCTCATGCAGGACGCGGTGGCGAAAATTGAATCTGCCCTGTTGAGTTAGCTCGAGCGCAGCTCCGATGCCCGGGCGGCTAACAACAGGGTAGCACAACGTTGGCGAAGGTGGAGAACACCATGGAGAATCCACATCAGGTTCTACGACGACCGCTCATTACAGAAAAGAGTACTATTCAGAAGGAGCTGCACAACCAGCTCACCTTCGAAGTTGATCGAAGGGCGAACAAGGTAGAGATCAAGAGGGCGGTAGAAGAGATCTTCAAAGTGAAGGTCCACAGGGTATGCACCAGCAATTATGAGGGCAAGAAGAAGCGGCTGGGTCGCTTCGAGGGGCGGCGGCGACACTGGAAGAAGGCAGTGGTTACCCTGAAGCCCGGACAGAAGATAGAATTTTTCGAGGGAGTCTAGAGCGCAGCTGCTCCCGAAACTGATTTTCAGGGAGCTGCCTTACAAGCACATTGTTGGTGGCTGCCGTGAACTTCACGCAGCAAAGACCAGGAGAGAAACAACATGGCGATAAGAGCGGTGAAACCAACTTCTGCTGGCAGAAGGTTTCAGAGCTATTCCACCTTCGAGGAAATTACCCGGCGTACTCCGGAGAAGAGCCTGCTGAGACCGCTGAAGAAATCTGGAGGGCGCAACAGCTATGGACGAGTCACTGTCAGACACCGGGGCGGGGGCCACAAGAGGCGCTACCGCGTCATTGACTTCAAGCGCGACAAGAACGACATCCCCGCCAAAGTGGCCTCCATTGAATACGATCCGAATCGCAGCGCCAGGATAGCGCTGCTGCACTATGCGGATGGGGAGAAGCGTTACATCCTTGCTCCCCTGGGCATCCAGGTGGGTGACACAGTGATAGCCAGTGACAGCGCGGATATCAAGCCCGGCAACACCCTGCCTCTGGAAAAAATCCCGCTGGGCACCATCATCCACAACCTGGAGATGAAGGTGGGCAAAGGCGGCCAACTTGTCAGAAGTGCGGGGGGCGGCGCTCAGCTGATGGCCAAAGAGGGACGCTATGCGCAGGTCCGTCTTCCCTCTGGGGAGGTGCGCAAGATCCTGCTCAAATGCAAGGCCACCATTGGCCAGATAGGCAACATAGAACACGAAAACATCAGTTATGGCAAGGCAGGAAGAACTCGCTGGTTTGGCCGCCGACCAAGGGTGCGGGGAGTAGCCATGAACCCGGTGGATCACCCCCACGGCGGCGGCGAAGGGAAGAGTTCCGGAGGGCGACATCCGGTGACCCCGTGGGGCATGCCCACCAAGGGCTACCGCACCCGCAGGCCCAAACCGAGCGACAAGCTGATCGTAAAAAGACGCAACCGCTAGTTTGACAGGCGTGAGGAGGAATACATGCCGCGATCACTAAAAAAGGGTCCATTTGTCGATGAGTCACTATTGAGAAAGGCACTGCGAGCTCAAGAGACTCAGGACCGCCGCATGATCAAGACCTGGTCTCGCCGCTCCACAATTCTTCCAGAGTTTGTGGGGCTCACTCTGGCGGTGCACAATGGCAGGAAGTTTATTCCAGTGTTTATTACGGAAAACATGGTGGGACACAAACTGGGGGAATTCGCGCCGACGAGAACCTTCTACGGTCATGCGGGCGCCAAGAAGAGCCGCTTGCGGGGTCAGAGATAAGCAGCGGCCAGAAGGTCTACCACTGGGATTGGGATTATGGAGATAAAGGCAGTTGCTCGTTATGTGAGGATTTCACCACGCAAGGCCAGGTTGGTCACTGAACTGGTCAAGGGAAAGCCTGTGGAAGAGGCGCTCACCCAGCTGAAGTTCACCCCCAAAAAGGGGGCCAGACTGGTGAGCAAGGTGCTCTATTCTGCCCTGGCCAATGCAGAGCAGTATCCCGGCATTGATGTGGATACGCTTTACATAAAGCGCATTTTTGTGGACGAAGGACCTCGAATGAAAAGGTGGCGGGCAAGGGCTATGGGACGGGCGACGAGAATCCTCAAACGCTCGAGCCACATAACAGTCATCCTGGACGAGAGCTGGTGAACCATGGGCGCTGCTCGCCAGGCAGCTTTATATGAGTAGGCAGAGGGGCCCCAGGAGGCCGGCGGCGCTGCCGTGAGCCAGGGGCCATGGAAAGACTGGGTGCAAAGCTAGACTGGAGGTTGAGATTGGGTCAAAAGGTACATCCCGTGGGACTGCGGCTGGGCATTATTCGCTCTTGGGATTCCAGATGGTTTGCCAAGAAGGGCTATTCACAGCTTGTCTACGAAGACAAAAAGATCCGGGAGTTCATAAAAGAAAAACTCTACCATGCCGGAGTCTCGCGTATTGAAATAGAGCGGGCAGCTGACAGGGCAAAGATAAAGATCTTTACGGCTCGCCCCGGCATTGTCATAGGCAAGAAGGGGGCGGAGATCGAGGCCCTGAAAAAGGTGCTGGAGCAGAAGTTCAAGAGAGAAATTCTCATAGATATTCAGGAGGTCCGCAAGCCCGAGATGGATGCGGTGCTGGTGGCAGAAAACATAGCTTTGCAGCTGACTCGTCGGGTGGCCTTTCGCCGGGCCATGAAAAAGGCGGTGAGTTCGGCCCTGAAGTTCGGGGCCAAGGGAGTACGGGTGGCCTGCGCCGGGCGCCTTGGAGGCGCAGAAATGGCCAGACGTGAGTGGTACCGGGAGGGGCGGGTGCCCCTGCACACGCTTCGAGCCGACATTGACTACGGTACGGCAGTAGCCAAGACCACCTACGGAGTTATTGGCGTAAAGGTGTGGATCTTCAAGGGAGAGGTTCTTACCTGAACAATATCACAGGGAGTGCTGAGATATGTTAGCGCCCAAAAAGGTAAAATACCGCAAGCAACAGAAGGGCAGAATGAAAGGCAAGGCCTACCGCGGCTCCACGCTGGAATTCGGAGACTATGGACTGCAGGCCACTGAATGCGCCTGGATGACTGCGCGGCAAATAGAGGCTGCTCGAATCGCCATGACCCGCCACATCAAGCGGGGCGGCAAGATCTGGATTCGGGTGTTCCCGGACAAGCCTGTCACCAAGAAGCCCACTGAGACCAGAATGGGCAAAGGCAAGGGTGCGCCCGAGGGCTGGGTTGCAGTGGTTCGTCCCGGCAAGATGTTGTACGAAATGGAGGGTGTCCCAGAGCCGGTGGCCCGGGAGGCTTTCAGGCTGGCCGGGCACAAACTGGGCTTCAAAACAAGATTTGTGAGTCGTGGAGGGAGTGCATGAAAGCCAGCGAACTCAGAGAATTGAGCCGTGAGGAGTTGGAAGTCAAAGAGAGCGAACTGGTGGAAGCACTTTTCAACCTGAGATTTCAACATGCTACCGGCCAACTGGACAATACGGCCCAGCTTGGCAAGACTCGCAGAGAAATCGCTCGTGTAAAAACCGTGTTGGCAGAGAAACGGAAGAGGGCCGGAGAATGAAAAGGCGAGGTCTAGGAAAGAGCCAGACCGGTATCGTGGTCAGTGACAAGATGGACAAGACCGTGGTTGTCCGGGTCGACAGATTAGTGAAACACCCCATGTACAAGAAATATGTGCGTAGACGATCGCAGTTCATGGCACACGATGAACAGAATGCGTGCCAGATAGGTGATCGGGTGTTGATCCGCGAAACCAGGCCCCTCAGCAAAACCAAGCGCTGGCGGGTCAGCAAGATTATAGAGAAGGCTGTTACTTGACAGGGAGCTCGTCTCGAGGCTGTTTCTGGGAAGAAGGTGCCATTGGCCGGTGCAGGGTTGTAATGTAGAGAGCGAACTGACGGAGTGAGAGATGATTCAGGCAGAAACCAAACTCCTGGCTGCCGACAATTCAGGGGCCAAGAAACTTTACTGTATCAAGGTGCTGGGTGGCTCGCGCAAACGGTATGCCACGGTAGGAGATATCATTGTGGTCTCCGTCAAGGAAGCTATTCCCAATGCCAAGGTGAAAAAGGGCGACGTGCTGAAGGCAGTGGTGGTAAGGACCAAGAAGGAGATCCCCAGGCCGGACGGTTCCTACATTCGTTTCGATGACAACTCGGCGGTCCTGGTGAACCAGCAGCGCGAACCCATCGGTACCCGCATCTTTGGACCGGTGGCCCGGGAGTTGCGAGCCAAACGTTTTATGAAAATCATCTCGCTGGCACCCGAGGTGCTCTAGCAGCGGCCTGAGAGGGTAGAGATCCTATGGCAGTGCGCAAGAAATACCATATAAAGAGAGACGATACGGTCATGGTCATTGCCGGCAAGGAGAAGGGAAAAACCGGCAAGGTCTTGAAAGTATTTCCCAAGAAAGACAGGGCAGTGGTGGAAAAGGTGAATTTCATCAAGCGCCACCTGCGCCCTGGGGCCTACAGCCGCCAGGGGGGAATTGTCGAGAAGGAAAACCCCCTGCATATCAGCAATCTCATGGTGGTGTGCAGCAAATGCACGGATCCCACCAGAGTAGGGCGCAAGGTCCTGGAAGACGGCAAGAGGGTTCGCTACTGCAAGAAGTGCGGCGAGATTCTGGATTGAAGCAGGCAGAAGTCCCACACCAGGAGGGCCTCGGCAGGGGCGCGAGTCGGCCTGCAAGAGAAGACGACACACCTCCTGTGGATGTGAACGGCGGCTGCCTCGCCTGAAAATATGTATAGATTGCTGTCGGGGATAGATAGATGTCGAGATTGAGAGAAATGTACGAACAAGATCTGAAGCCGGCCCTGATGAAGGAATTCCAGTACAAGAGCCCCATGCAGGTGCCGCGCCTGGAAAAGATTGTCCTCAACATGGGTCTGGGTGAGGCTATTCACAATATAAAAGTGTTGGATGCAGCGGTGGAGGAAATGGCTCTCATTGCTGGCCAGCGGCCGGTGGTCACCAGAGCCCGCAAGTCCATTGCTTCCTTCAAACTGCGGGCAGGAATGCCAATCGGCTGCCGGGTCACCCTGAGGCGGGAGAAGATGTACGACTTTTTCGACAAGCTGGTCAATGTGGCCCTGCCCCGGGTGCGCGATTTTCGCGGCGTCTCTGACAGGTCCTTTGACGGTCGCGGCAACTATACGCTGGGAATCAAGGAGCACATCATCTTCCCAGAAATCGACTACGACAAGATTGACAAGATAAAGGGCCTGAACATCACCGTGGTGACGAGCGCTAGAACTGATGAAGAAGGCAAGGCCCTGTTGAAAATGATGGGCATGCCTTTCCGGAACTAGAACTGCAGAGCAAGGGCAGGCTCTTGCTAGCCCGAGCGAGCTGCCTCTGATGGCAGCGCTGGCGGTCGGCGGCGAGTAAACAGGGCAGCAGAATAGCTCAATGGCTGCCCGCCTGAGTGTCAAGGAGGTAACTTTGGCTAGAAAAGCTCTTATTGCCAAGGCAGCAAGAACACCGAAATTCAAGGTCCGGGCATACAACCGTTGTCCGCTATGCGGGCGTCCCAGGGCCTTTCTGCGAAAATTCGGCATCTGCCGGATCTGTTTCAGGACTATGGCGCTCAACGGGGAACTGCCGGGCGTAATAAAGTCGAGCTGGTAGAAAGGAGCACGTCTATGGTGATGACGGATTCCATTGCGGATTTTCTCACCCGCATCCGGAATGCTTGTATGGCGAGGTTCGACAAAGTAGATATGCCATCATCGAAGATGAAGTTGAACATAGCCAGAGTACTTAAAGAAGAAGGCTATATCAAAAATTTCAAGCTGATCAAAGACAAGAGACAGGGGATCTTGCGATTGTATCTCAAATACGACGAGCATAATGAGCCTGTGATCGAAGGGTTGCAACGGGTGAGCAAGCCCAGTTGCAGGGTCTATGTGCGTCATGATAAGATTCCTTATGTTCTCAATGGGTTGGGTACAGCGATCCTGTCGACGTCCAGGGGGATCATCACGGATCGAGAGGCTCGCAAACAGAAGCTGGGCGGCGAACTGCTGTGCAAGATCTGGTAAAATGTTGACTGGCAAAAGGGAGGAAACCATTCCATGTCGCGTGTTGGCAAAAAACCCATCGAGCTTCCCAAGGGTGTGGAAGTCAAGATTCAGGGCTCCCAGATAGAGGTAAAGGGGGCCAAGGGCACCCTGAAGAGAACGCTCCACCCCAGCGTGGAGGTGGGTGTGGTGGATGGCACCATCCAGGTGAACGCAGCTGACGACAGCAGACAGTCGCAGGCTATCCGGGGGCTGACTCGCACCCTGATCAACAACATGGTTGTGGGGGTGAGCCAGGGTTACTCCAGGGTTCTCGAAATCAATGGTGTGGGCTATCGAGCCGATGTGAGAGGCAATACCCTGAATCTGAGCCTGGGATACTCTCATCCTATTGAGTTCAAACTGCCGAAAGGCATAAATGCTGCGGTGGACAAGCAGAACCGCATCACCCTGACAGGTATCGACAAGGAGCTTCTGGGACAGACAGCGGCCCAGATTCGCGCCTTCCGTCGCGCTGAACCTTATAAGGGAAAAGGCATAAAGTACGCTGAGGAAACAATTCGGCGCAAGGTGGGCAAGGCAGGAGCAAAATAGGCTCGAGGAAAGGATCATTGAGCCCGCTGCTGCTGGATTGCTTCAGATGGCAACAGCCGCAAGGTTGAGCGTGAAGAGGGAATTGAGATGAAATCGAGACAGAATCCGAGGCTGGCGGCCAGACTCAAACGCAAGAGACGAATTCGTCAGAAAATTTACGGGACCCCGGAGCGTCCCAGGTTGAGCGTTTTTCGCAGCAGCAGACACATCTATGCGCAGCTCGTCGACGATGTCAACGGGGTGACGCTGATAGCAGCCTCCACTCGAACTCCGGAAATCCGGGAACAGGAAAAGGCAAAGGGCAAGATCGAATATGCCAAACGCGTGGGACAATTGATAGCAGCCAGGGCTCAGGCCAGGGGAATAGAGAAAGTGGTGTTCGATCGCAATGGCTTTCTCTACCACGGCCGGGTACGGGCCCTTGCCATGGCTGCCAGAGAAGCTGGGCTGAAATTCTAGCAGAGGAGATGGTCCCTTGTATGAATTGGACGCAAAGGAGTTGCAGTTAATCGATAAGGTGGTTCACATCAGCCGCGTGGCCAAAGTGGTGAAGGGTGGACGGAGATTCAGCTTCAGCGCCATTGTGGTTGTTGGCGATGGCCAGGGATCAGTGGGCGCCGGCCTGGGGAAGGCGAACGAGGTGCCGGAGGCCATCCGCAAGGGTGTGGAACTGGCCAAGAAGAGCATGATCGAGATCCCCCTGGTTAACAATACCATACCGTATGAGGTAATCGGCCGTTTCGGCGCTGCCAGTGTGCTGCTAAAACCAGCCTCAGAGGGTACCGGTGTTATTGCCGGCGGTGCGGTGCGGGCCATTATGGAAGCGGCAGGGGTGCAGAATATTCTGACCAAGTGCATTGGCTCCAACAATCCGCACAATGTGGTGAAGGCCACCATGGCTGGTCTGGCTTCACTCAAGAGCCCTGCCACCATCGCCCGGCGGCGGAACAAGACAGTGGAAGAAATCTGGGCATGAGGGCGGAAAGAGAGGCCCTTTGTCCGCAAATGGAACAGTGAGCCTCCCAGGACCTGGAAAGACAAGGAACTTTTTTTTTCTCGAGAGGCGTGGACATGACACGAGCCATTGAAGTTACCCTGATCCGCAGCATGGTGGGGAGACCACGGAAGCATAGAAGAGTTCTCAAGAGTCTCGGCTTGACCCGGATGCACAAGACCGTGACCCTCTATGACACGCCCCAGATAATGGGGGCAGTGCGCAAGGTGCAGCACCTAGTCAAGGTGAAGCCTGTGTCATAGCCCGGGGAGACTCTGTATCTGGCAAAATGCCGGTGATAAGGATAGATAAGAAGAGTGACTGGAGAGACTGAAGAATGAAACTGCATGAGTTGAGACCACCGCAAGGTGCAAGGAGGCCAGCCAGGCGTGTTGGTCGGGGACCAGGCTCGGGGCTTGGCAAGACTGCGGGGCGGGGCACCAAGGGCCAGCGGTCGCGCTCGGGGGGTGGTACGCCCCCTGGATTCGAGGGCGGCCAGATGCCCTTGCAGCGGCGTCTGCCGAAGAGAGGCTTCACCAATATTTTCAAGAAACGATATGCGGAGGTCAATATCAGAGACTTGCAAAAGTTTGCAAGCGACACAATAGTGGATGAAAGTGTGCTCCGGCAGGTTGGCTTGGTAAAAGGCCGCTGGCATGGGGTGAAGCTGCTCGGCAATGGCGAGATCAGTACACCTCTTGTGCTCAGGGTAAACAAGTGCAGCGAGTCAGCGCGGAGGAAAATCGAGGCCGCAGGCGGCAAAATCGAGGTGATCTAAATTGCTGAACGGGTTTCAAACAATCGGAAAGATTCCTGAACTCAAGCGGCGAATCCTGATGACCTTCGCCTTGCTTGCAGTGTATCGGGTTGGCGTGCATGTTCCCACACCAGGTATCAATGCAGATGCGCTGGCCGCCTTCTTCAATCAGGCCCAGGGAACCCTGCTCGGGCTCTTTGACATGTTTGCCGGGGGCGCTCTGCGCAATCTGTCGGTCTTTGCCCTGGGTATCATGCCCTATATTAGTGCCTCCATCATCCTGCAGCTGCTTACGGTGGTCATTCCCTATCTCGACCGACTCAACAAGGAGGGGGAGGCTGGCAGAAAGAAGATAACCCAGTACACCCGGTATGGCACCGTGCTTCTCAGCTTCATTCAGGGTTTTGGCATTGCCTTCGGCCTCGAGGGCATGAGCGGTCCGGGCGGTGAAATGGTGGTGCTTGCCCCGGGCTGGGGATTCCGCCTCATGACGGTTATTACTCTCACCGCAGGCACCGCCTTTATCATGTGGTTGGGTGAGCAGATCACGGAGCGGGGTATCGGCAACGGCATCTCTCTGATCATTTTCGCAGGTATCGTGGCCCGCATGCCCTCTGCTATTATCAATACCATGCGTCTGTTGACCACTGGTGAGCTGTCCACCTTCATGCTGCTCATTCTGGCCGTTATGATGATAGCGGTGGTGGCGGCCATCATCTTTGTGGAGCAGGGGCAGCGACGCATCCCAGTGCAGTATGCCAAGCGGGTTGTGGGCCGCAAGATGTATGGAGGCCAGGCTACTCATCTGCCTCTCAAGGTGAACACGGCCGGCGTGATACCGCCCATTTTTGCTTCCTCCATCATCATGTTTCCTGCTACCATTGCCAATTTTGTACAGATTCCCTGGATGAAATCTATTGCTGATGCACTTTCTCCCGGGGATATTGTCTATAATCTGGTCTACGTGGGCTTCATTATTTTCTTTTGTTACTTTTACACGGCCATCGTGTTCAATCCCGTTGATGTAGCGGACAATATGAAGAAATACGGCGGCTACATTCCAGGAATCCGCCCTGGCAAGCGTACAGCGGACTACATTGACCGCGTGCTCTCCAGGATAACTCTGGGAGGGGCAATATACGTTTCAGCCGTGTGTGTACTTCCCACTATTTTGATTCGCAAGTTCAATGTGCCCTTCTACTTTGGCGGCACGGCCCTGTTGATAGTGGTAGGCGTGGCCATTGACACAGTGGGACAGATCGAGTCTCACATGCTGACGCGCCATTACGAAGGGTTCATCAAGAAGGCTCGGGTGAAAGGAAGACGCTAGGTGTCGGTGACAATGATTGTTGGCGGTTGTCCAGATGTGCTGCGTAGTGCAGACTGAGCATGTGTTTGGAGAGAGGGAGGGAAATATGAACATCATCTTGTTGGGACCACCAGGAGCGGGTAAGGGTACGCAGGCCAAAATGCTGGTAGAGAAGTATCATATTCCACAGATATCCACAGGAGATATCTTGCGGGCAGCTGTGAAAGAGGGTACTCCTCTGGGAAAAGAGGCCAAGAGTTATATGGACAGGGGCGAGCTGGTACCCGACTCGGTGGTCATAGGCATCGTAGAAGAACGAATCCAGGAGCCAGATTGTCAGAACGGCTACATGCTGGATGGCTTTCCGCGCACTGTTCCCCAGGCAGAAGCTCTTGACGAGATGTTGAAAAAACTTGCTTCGCAGATTGATCATGTGGTCTCCATCGAGGTGGGCACCGAAGAGTTGATCAAACGGCTTACCGGCAGGCGCACCTGTCGGGAATGTGGCGCCGGCTACCATCTGGTCTTTGATCCGCCTCAGAAGGAAGGGGTCTGCGATAAGTGTGGGGGAGAACTCTACCAGAGAGATGACGACAACGAGGAGACAGTGTCTTCCAGGCTCAAGGTGTACGATTCTCAGACTTCTCCCCTCATAGAGTACTACAAGAAGCAGGGAAAGCTTCGGCCAATTGATGGGGTTGGTGAGATCAGGGAGATTTTTCAACGCATAGTTTCGGTTCTTTCTTGAGCGGTAAAGGGAAGCATTGATTCTTCTAAAGTCTCCGCAAGAGATCGCTATCATGCGGGATGCCAACCGTATTGTGGCGGAGATCCTTGCTGAGCTTGCAAATAGAGTGAAGCCGGGCGTCAGTACATGGGAGCTCAACGAGTACAGTGAAACTCTGGCCCGTAAATACCGTGTGCGGCCAGCCTTCAAGGGATACAGAGGGTTCCCATATGCTCTGTGCACATCGATAAATGAAGAGGTGGTGCACGGCATGCCTTCTCGAGAGCGGCTGCTGCGAGAGGGCGACATAATCAGTCTGGATTTCGGGGTGATCTACCGAGGCTACTACGGTGATGCAGCAATAACAGTTGCTGTGGGCCAGGTAGACAAGGAGGCTGAACGTCTCTTGAGGACAACGGAGCAGTCTCTTTACAAGGGAATTGCCCAGGCCGTTGTAGGAAACAGGCTTTCGGATATATCGCACGCAATTCAGAGTTATGTTGAAGAAAGAGGCTTCTCCGTGGTTCGGGAATTCGTGGGACACGGCATCGGCCGCAGCCTTCACGAGAGTCCGCAAATCCCGAATTACGGTTCGCCCGGCCTGGGGGTCAGGCTCAAGGCTGGCATGGTGCTGGCCATTGAGCCCATGATCAACCAGGGTGACAGCGGCGTAGAGATCCTGGAAGACGGCTGGACTGCGGTGACCAAGGACCGGCGTCTGTCGGCTCATTATGAGCATTCCATAGCAATAACAGACAATGGTCCGGAGATACTTTCCAGAAGATGACAGCAGCCTGCTGTGCTGCGCCGAGCAGGATAAAATTGGGAGGAATCAATGCCGAAAGAGGAAGCCATAGAAGTCGAGGGTACGGTGGTGGAGCCGTTGCCGAACGCCATGTTCAGAGTTGAACTGGAGAACGGCCATCGAATTCTCGCCCACATCTCCGGGAAGATGCGCATGCACTTTATCAAGATTCTTCCGGGTGATAAGGTGACTGTGGAACTGTCGCCATATGATCTGACAAGAGGTCGGATTACTTACCGGTCGAAGTGAGTGTTGTCTCTGCCGAGATGATGCTTGGTGGCAAAACTGCCAGGAGAGGAAAATTGTGCGATGAAAGTAAGAGCATCGGTTAAGCGAATTTGCCGGAAGTGCAAGATTATCAGGCGACATGGTACTGTACGGGTAATCTGTGAGAATCCCCGGCACAAACAACGTCAAGGATAACCTACGGAGGGTGAAGCATTGGCACGTATTTCTGGTATTGACTTACCCAAAAACAAAAGAATTGAGATAGCTCTCACATATATCTATGGGATAGGCCGGTCCACGTCGCAGAAGATTCTGCAGAAGGCAGAGATTGACCCCAATACCAAGTCAGATCATCTTACCGAGGACGAGATTTCCCGTATTCGGCGGATCATAGACAGTGACTGCAAGGTGGAAGGCGACTTGCGCACTGAAGTCTCCATGAACATCAAAAGACTCATGGACCTCGGTTGCTATCGCGGTCTCAGACACAGAAGGGGGTTGCCAGTACGCGGTCAGCGCACCCACACCAATGCCAGGACGAGAAAAGGGCCGCGCAGGTCTGTGATCGGCAAACGCAAGAAGTAAACGATTGTAGGAGGAGAAATGGCTAGAGCGAGGGGCAAGGTTTCCCGGAAGAAGAAAGAACGCAAGAACATTTTAAACGGGATCGCCCATATCCAATCTACGTTCAATAACACCATTATCACCATAACCGATACGAGCGGCAACGTCATTGCCTGGTCCAGCGCCGGCAGTCAGGGGTTCAAGGGCTCTCGCAAGAGCACGCCCTTTGCTGCTCAATTGGCTGCAGAAGACGCAGCAAAAAAGGCGCAGGAACACGGAGTGCAGAATATCGAGGTATATGTCAAAGGCCCTGGTGCCGGTCGAGAAGCCGCCCTGAGGGCTTTGCAGGCGGCAGGCTTCCATGTGAGCCTTATTCGTGACGTTACTCCAATACCACACAACGGTTGCCGGCCGCCTAAAAGAAGACGAGTGTAATTAAGGAGGTTGACTTGGCTCGTTATACAGAATCCGTATGCCGACTCTGCCGTCGGGAGAACTTGAAGCTATTTCTCAAAGGAGATCGCTGCTACTCGGATAAGTGTGCCTTTGAGCGCCGCAGCTACCCGCCCGGTCAACATGGCCAGGGCCGGAGCAAGTTTTCGGACTATGGTTTACAGTTGCGCGAGAAACAGAAAGTAAAACGAATGTACGGCATGCTCGAGCGACAGTTTCGAAATTACTTTCACAAGGCAGAACGTCAGAAGGGGGTAACCGGAACTAATCTTCTCATACTTCTCGAGCGCCGTCTCGACAACGTGGTGTACCGCCTTGGTTTCGCCAATTCCAGATCCCAGGCAAGACAGCTGGTTCGTCACAACCATATGCTGGTGAATGGCAGACGGGTCAATATCCCCTCATATCTGGTGAAGGTAGGCGACATTGTCGAGGTAAAGGAGAAGAGTCGGGCCATGGTGCCCATTGTGGAAGCAATGGAGGCGGTTGCTCGTCGCGGGGTGCCCCAGTGGCTTGAGCTTGACAAAGATACCTTTAAAGGCACGGTGAAATCCTTCCCGTCCAGGGAAGAGTTGACAATGCCCATCCAAGAACAGCTCATCGTGGAGCTCTATTCCAAATAAATCTCTGAGCCTGATGCACTTCTCAGGAGGAATAACTGCCCGCAGCCAGCATGTGAGTCATCAGGACAGAGGTTTATATGAGAGGAGGCGCCATGGAAAGAAATTGGCGTGAATTGATCAGGCCCAAGCGGCTGGAGCTGGACGAGAAAACCGCGTCACGGTCTTATGGAAAATTTTCTTGCGAACCCCTGGAGCGCGGTTTCGGAATTACCCTGGGCAATGCCTTGCGCAGAGTGCTGCTGTCCTCCTTGCAGGGGGCTGCCATCACCTCGGTGAAAATCGATTCTGTACTGCACGAGTTTTCCTCTATCACCGGGGTCCGCGAGGACGTCACTGACATCATCCTCAATCTGAAAGAAGTAAGGCTCAAACTCCATGGCGAAGAACCGCGGACAATCACGGTGGAAAAAACAGGAGACGGCGTTCTCACTGCGGGTGATTTTAGCTGCCCCCCGGAGGTGGAGATTCTCAATCCCGAGCAGCACATTGCCACTTTGTCCAAGGACGGCAAGTTGCGCATGGAAATGCAGGTGAAGATGGGCAAAGGCTATGTGCCAGCTGAACGCAACACGGAAGAAGACGCTCCCATCGGGGTGATCCCCATGGACGCAATTTTCTCTCCTATCCGCAAAGTGAACTATGTGGTTACCCAGGCACGAGTCGGCCAGATAACCGACTACGACAAGCTCACCATGGAGGTGTGGACAGACGGCAGCGTGCTGCCAGAGGATGCCATTGCCTACGCAGCCAAGATTCTCAAAGAACAATTGACCATCTTTATCAACTTCGATGAAGAGCTCGAGCCTCAGGTGGAAGAAGAGGTAGAAGAGGAACAACCTCTGAACGACAACCTGTTCCGGACTGTAGAGGAGCTCGAACTTTCAGTGCGTTCCGCCAACTGTCTCAAGAATGCCAACATCCGCTACATTGGAGAGCTTGTCCAGAAAACGGAAGCGGAGATGCTGAAGACCAAGAACTTCGGTCGCAAGTCCCTGAATGAGATCAAGGAGATTCTCACAGAAATGGGTCTCTCTCTGGGGATGAAAATAGAGAACTTCCCATCGCGGGAGGAGATCGAAGAGAGAAAGGAACAGGAGTAGATGAGACACCGGAAGAGCGGCAGAAAGCTCAATCGCACCTCCAGTCATCGGCTGGCTATGTTTCGCAACATGGTCACTTCGCTGCTGGAACATGAGCGAATTTATACCACTACGGCCAAGGCGAAAGAGATTCGCAGATGGGCTGACTGGATGATCACCCTGGGCAAACGCGGCGATCTGCATGCCAGGCGGCAGGCCCTACAGGTGGTGAGAGACAAGAAGATTGTTCACAAGCTTTTTGACGATCTGGCGCGGCGATATCAGGCGAGAGCAGGCGGCTATACCCGCATTGTAAAAGTAGGGTTTCGCCCGGGAGACGGTGCGCCACTCAGTCTGGTTGAACTGGTCAGTGGTGAAACTCCCAAGAAGAGGAAGAAAAAGAAGCGCAAGGTGAAAAAAGAAAAAGCTGCTGTGCAGGCGGCCCCGGCTGAGGCGCCAGCTGAACAGGAGGCGCCTGCAGAGGCCGAGGAGGTGCAGGCCGCGGCAGAAAGTGAATCGCAGCCGGCAGAGGAAGAAAAGGCGGCTGAAGAAGCAGCAGCTGAACCGGAAGGTAAATCCCCTGACGAGTCAAAGAAAGAGGAAGAAGCCTCTGCAGAGGTCGAACAGGAAGAAGACAAGAAATAACAGACCCTGACAGGCAAGCCATGTCAGGGTGGGGCAATCTCTCAGCGGGGATTGCTCTTTTTTTTTGGGGGCGCGGTCCTGCGCTGCTTGCCAGGCAGCGGCCTGACAAAAGGAAAATGCTTGCATATTGACGAAACAGGTGTATCTTTTTTCATGATGAGGAGGCTCAGGCTAATTGAGTCCACCAGTAGGGGATGCTGGCCAGAGCCTGCCGCTGCTGGGGGAGCCAGATGTGCGCACGCAGGCGAATCATGGCGCGGCAACGGCCGCTATGGCGGCAAACAACTCTCAAAACCGGGGCCTGGCAAGAGAAATCCGGGCCGGCGAAAAAAAGGGGGAGAATCATGGCTGAGGTGGAAGTCGGGATTGTCAAGAAGTTTTTCGCCAAGCCGAGTGTGGCGGCCATAGAGGTCAAGGGTGAGGGGATCAAGGTTGGCGACATGCTGCACTTCAAAGGTCATACCACAGACTTCAGCCAGCAAGTGGCAAGCATGCAGGAAGAGAATAAGGCTATCGACAAAGCAGCGCCAGGGCAGCTGGTTGGCGTCCAGGTAAAAGAGAGGGTGCGAGAGAACGATATTGTCTACAAGGTGATTGACTGAGTACTGCCCCGGCCGCGCCGCGTGGGCAACAAAGGTGGGCGGTCGCCTCTGCTGTTCCCGGAGAAAGACTTGCGCTGCTTTTCTGGTCCACGGCGGCGGCTGACCTCAGAGCTTGAGCTCTCCGTCGGCAACTCTCTGCAATCGCTCGCAATCGAGCAGCTGCACCTGATTGCGCCCCACCTTCAACAGTTGCTGCTGCTGCAGCCGGCGAAAGGTCCGGGAGAGCGTCTCACTTACTGTGCCCAGACGGGAAGCGAGAGTAGATTTGCTGGTTTCCAGGGCTACTGAGATGCCGTCTGTCACCTGGCCGTGCTGCTGGCGCGCCCGGGCGAGAAGATGCCGGCACAGCCTCGCTGCCACTTCCCGGAGCGACAGGTCCTCTATGCTGATGTTCAGTCTCTGCAACAGTTCAGCCATGGTGGCAATCATGTTGAGGGCCAGCTGGGGCGTGCGCTCCACCAGGCTGCCGAACTCCTCCTTGCCAAAAAATACCAGGCGGCCGGCAGCAATAGACTCGGCGTACACCGGGTAGGTGCCTCCAGAAAAGGCAGCTGCCTCCGCAAAGGTCTGTCCAGGCCTCACCATTCGCAGCACGTATTCCTTGCCGTCGGCCGATATTTTTGAAAGCTTGATTTTCCCCTGCAACAGGACAAAGAATCCTCGAGCTGGTTCTCCTGCGGCAAACAGCATTTCACCAGGGGCCAGTTGTCTTAGCCTGGCTATGCCTGCCAGGGCCTGCAGGTGTTCAGGGGAGAGATCCCGAAACAGCTCGGCGCTGCGCAATTCCTGGACAAGTTGCTCTCGTTTCATAATTATTTCCAGCTAATAGCGAACCGTTTTCTTGCGGCGCACCACTATGGCGGCGCCAATTCCCTGGCCCAGAAGTCGAGCCGCCTCGCCGTTGCGCACCGCCACCTCGAGATAGCCGCAGCTTCCTTTCAAGGCAAAGGGTTCCGCCAGGGGGGCCTGCTCATAGGTGAGGGGGCCTGTGAGCACAGGGCGGTCAGCCACCCGCACCTCCCAGTGGACGAGTTCTTCGGCAGGAAAATCTGCCGGACAGAGAATGTTGGAGATGAGATTGCCAAAGCGATCGATGTGGAGAACCTGGCCCTTGACCTCCTGCTGTTCTCTAGAGAGCATGGCAAGCGGACTCGTGCCTCGATAAGGGAACTCGCTTCCCAGCCTGGCCAACGGCAAGCCGAGAGAGAGGTGGCCGGCAACAGGTGCGAAGATGTCACGGGCGTGGAAGGTGGCGCTAACCCGAGGCAGCCAGTAACTGGAATTTTCCAGGGCCACCACCCGGCGGGGAGGCTCCAGGGCAAAGACCAGATCGAAGATGCCGTTGTCGGGGCCGACAAAGAAGAATTGCCCACTGACGGCTGCCAGGCCCCGCCGCTTTCCTCCCACCCCGGGGTCCACTACGGCCAGGTGTATGGTCTGCGGTGGAAAGCAGTGAAAACTCGAGGCCAGCACAAAGCCGCCCTGGACGATATTGTGGGCGGCGATCTCGTGGGTGATGTCTACGAGACGAATCTGCGGATTGATGCGCAGCAGGGTCCCTTTTACAGCGGCCACGTAGTGGTCTCGGGTGCCAAAATCTGTGAGCAGAGTTACGATTCTTGCCATGGTGACGACTCGCTGCAGGAGAAGCCGGTGCTCCAGCAGCCGCCCTGTTGCCGGTTACGCCGAAAAGAGGTGCTGCATAATAGTCAGGGCGGCTTCTATGTCTGCAGAGCTCACGTCGAGATGAGTTACAGCCCGCACCGTCCTTGGTCCGAAGGGAATCATCAACACGCCCTGTGCAGCGATTTTTTCCACGAAGTCGGCAGCGCTCAGACCGGTCTCTGTTACGTCGAACATGACGATGTTGGTGACTACCGCCTCCTCCTCCAGTTGAATGCCCGGCAGCCGGGAAAGACCTGCGGCAAGCTGCTTAGCCTTCTGGTGATCTTCGCTCAAGCGCTGTAGATTATGGTCCAGGGCATAGAGGCCGGCTGCCGCCAGAATGCCAACCTGACGCATGCCGCCGCCCAGCATTTTGCGAATCTTGCGGGCCCTGTCAATGAAGGAGACAGAGCCGCAGAGCACCGAACCTGCCGGCGCCCCGAGACCCTTGGAAAGGGACACACAGACGCTGTCAGCATAGTTGGCCAGGGCAGCAGGCTCAATGCCGCTTGCCTGGGCAGCATTGAAGAGGCGAGCACCGTCCAGGTGCACTGCCAGGCCGTGCTCCCTGGCTGTCTGGTAGATTGCCCGCAGCTCCTCCTTGGGATAGATGCTGCCGCCTCCTCGATTGTGCGAATTTTCCAGACAAACCAGCCGAGAGACCGGGTGGTGAATGTCCGGCGGCCGGATGGCAGCGGCAACCGACTCAGCGGAGAGGATGCCTCTATTTCCGGGGAGACAGCGAAACTGACCGCCGGAAATCACCGCTGTTGCGCCGCACTCGTAAAAGAAGATATGAGCATTGTCGTCGATGATCACCTCGTCGCCTGGTTGAATGTGGCTCTTTATGGCGACCTGGTTGGCCATGGTGCCCGAGGGCAGGAAAAGGCCGGCTTCCTTGCCGAGAAGCGCCGCCATTCTTTCCTGCAGGAGATTCACGGTTGGGTCCTCACCAAAGACGTCATCTCCCACCTCTGCGGCAGCCATGGCCTGCCGCATGGCCTGCTGCGGTCTGGTAACGGTATCACTGCGAAGATCTATCATTGTCTCTCTCTGCGATTGGCTCAGCTGGCATCATGTGAGCACAGTGGTTTTGCTGCTGATTTGCACCCATTAGGGTTACCACAGGTGCTGCAGTGAGTCAATTGAACAAGCTCGCTCTTGACATAACCGCCCATTTGCACTCTTATGGTTTGATCTGCTCCGGGGGGCTGCTGCTGCTCTAATTGAGGGAAAATACTTGCCCCCGGAAAGGCATGCCCAACAATTGAATGCCAATGGAGGTGAAAGATGACCTATGAGAACATTCTGTTCGAGGTGGAAGATGGCATTGCTGTTCTGACCTTCAATCGGCCTGCTGTGCTCAATGCCCTGACCGTCGGCACTATCGAGGAGCTGGGTCATGCTGTGCAGCAGGTTGCCGCCAGCGAAGAGATTAGGGTGCTCGTCCTCACCGGAGCAGGCGAGCGCGCCTTTGTTGCCGGGGCGGACATCAACGAGCTGCGATCCATGAATGCCGTGGCTGCCAGGCATTTTGCCGCGCAGGGCCAGAAGATCCTTTTCGAGCTGGAGAACCTGGCCATTCCGGTGATCGCCTCGGTAAACGGCTTTGCCCTGGGTGGAGGCTGTGAGATTGCCATGGCCTGTGATTTCATCTACGCCGCGGAAACCGCCAAATTCGGGCAGCCGGAGATCAATCTCGGCATCATTCCGGGTTTTGGTGGGACGCAGCGTCTGCTGAGACTGGTGGGCAGGGCCATGGCAAAGGAGCTCTGCCTGACTGGCGCCATGATCACCGCATCTGAAGCTAAAGAGATAGGCCTGGTGAACAGGGTGTTTCCCCTGGAGAAGCTCGGAGAGGAAACCAGAAAGGCTGCCAGCCTCATGGCTGCCAAGGGCAGGGTGGCCACCAGGGCGGTGAAGCAGGTGATCGACAGGGGCATGGATGCTGATCTGCAAACTGCCTGCGCCCTGGAGATGGAAGCATTCGCTCTTTGCTTTGCCAGCGAAGACGCCGGGGAAGGGCTGCAGGCCTTTCTGGAGAAGAGGAAGCCGAAGTTCAGCGGCACTCTGAAAAAATAGCTGGCGCGGAGCTGCGGTACTGCACACAGGGAAAGCCGCCTGCGGTGGGAACCATTCCAGACTGCTGCCGTCATGTGCCGCAGCGTTCCTACTTTGCAGATGGCAGGCGATCAGGGAGGAAAGCTTCATATGAGCAGAGTACGACAGCTGGTCATTGGTGTTGATCTGGGTGGCACCAATATCAAGATCGGCCTGGTGGATCCGCAGGAGGAACTGCTCCTGGAGCGAGCCCGGCTGAAGACTCTGGCAGAGAGAGGTCCGGAGGCCATAGTTGACGAACTCGCCGACAAGCTGCACCTCCTGCGGCAAACAGCTCATGAGCGGGGCTGGCAGGTTACCGCAGTGGGCATGGGCTCTGCCGGCGTCATCGATTCTCGCAGGGGAGTGGTCCTGACCTCTCCCAATCTCCCCGGTTGGCACGAATATCCTCTGGGGCCTCGGCTGCGGGAGCTGCTCGGTTTGCCGGTTGTAGTGGAAAATGACGTCAACTGCATTGGCTGTGGTGAGTACTGGCTCGGGGCAGGCAGGCAGCTGTCGAGGTTTGTTTGCATTGCCCTGGGCACGGGTGTGGGCGGCTGCCTCATGATTGACGGCAACATCTGGCAGGGAGAAGAGTGCAGTGCAGGGGAGATCGGCCATCTGACTATTCTTCCTGAGGGCGACAGGTGCCTCTGCGGCAATAGAGGGTGCCTGGAAACCCTGGCCTCAGCTTCATGGTTGGTCCGCAGGGCTGAAGACCGTCTGCGGCGGGGAGAGAGCAGCACTCTGGCACAGGAGCTCCACAAGCCGGCCGGGTTGAGCGCTGAAGCCATCTACCAGGCGGCAATGAAAAACGATGCACTGGCCCGGGATTTACTCGGTCTGGCGGGCAAGAGTCTGGCCATTGCCATTGCCAATGTGGTGCATCTTCTGGGAATTAGAAACACGCTAATCGTCGGCGGCATGGCCAGCGCCTGGGAGTCATTCATCGGTCCTCTTCGAGCCGAGCTGCAGGAGCGGCTCACCCTGGTGCCTGTTGACGAGGTAAGAGTTATCAGGGGACAACTGGGAGATGACGCCGGCATCCTTGGCGCTGCCTATCTGGCTTGCAGGTTGTAGGGTTGTCGGTTATCAGTTATCAGGTTCAGCAGGCAGGTTATGGCAACAGGTCGGTAGCCGCAGGCTTCAGCCTGCGTTGCCTGTCATGGAGGGGATGTTGGTTATCAGTTATCAGTTATTGGTTATCAGGTTCAGGAACCAGTCCAAGGCAACGAGATGGTAGCCGCAGGCTTCAGCCTGCGTTGCCCTGTGTTGATATCGATTCCGAAAAGCAGTTGAGCCATGGCACCATTTGTTATAGTGGCCGCAGAGGCGAAACCTGAAGATTGAGACTAACGAACGAAGGGTGAAGGGGGTGCACTTTCATTTTGCCATCAGCCGTTATCAGTTATCAGTTATCAGGTTCGGGAACCAGTTCAAGGCAACAGGTCGGTAGCCGCAGGCTTCAGCCTGCGTTGTCCTGTGTTGAAATCTATTCCGGCAAGCAATCGCGCCATGGCGCCATTGTAATACTGGCAGCTGGCTCAGCTTCAGGTTAGCCGCCAGCAATCGGCTGGTGAAAGGGGTGCACTTTCATTTTGCCATTAACCGATAACCGATAACCGACAACTGATAACGGTTTCCCACAAGGAATGAAGCGTCTCGAATTCCAAGGGTTGCAACTTGGTTGGCGATGTGTTACATATGGGCATCTAAAAGGGCCTTGGCGCCAGTGGCGACTTTTTGGACTTAACCTTGCATGTAGGGGAAGGGTTCGGAAGGAGAAACTGCATATTCAGCAAAAAAGGCAGCAAGGCCCCGCTAGAAAAAGGGGTTTTTTTGTTTTGAAAGAGAGGTGAACAGTTGAATGGCAGGTTCAGAGACTGAGTCTTTAGAGAAGAAGATAAAGAAGCTGCGTAAGGACTTTCAAAAGAATGTGCAACCTGCGCTCCGCCGGCATACCTATTACCTGAGCAAGAGCGAACGCCGGCGCATAAAGCGCAAGAAGGCAATCAAGAGAATTCAAAGGAGACAGAGGCGCTATCAGTCAGCAGCTTAGTTTTGCTATTGACTAAGAGCGGGCTGGTGTACATTGCGGGGGCGCAATTGCGCCTGAGCACTGGGTGTACACATTCTCCGACGAGCGGGGACTACTGGTTTTCGGATTTGTCGGTGCTCCAGGATTTTCGCTTCTGGAGATCGGCATATTCTTTCAATAGATAGCGAGAGGGGAATTTGGCATTGCCAAGATAGGCGAGCATGTTCCCCTTGACCCGCTGTACGAGGCCGGCAAGAACCTTCTCTACATCTCGCGCGTCCACGAAATGACGAACCTTCTCCTGGACGAACACCAGGTGGCTGCCGTAAAGGGAGGCCATTTCTTCATAGGCGTGTTCGCCATTTTGGTGGCTGGCAAAGAATTCCTGCCGGAGAGGGACCTCGATCCTCGCCTGGAGTGAGACCAGCCAGCGATCGCCAGCCAGGGGGCGTGATTGGTCGTGCAACTCCAGAGTCAAACCATTGGGTAACTCAATAGTTTCAATAAGCCTATCAGCCATGTTTGGCGCTCGCCTAGTCTCGCTGTAGGGTTGCCAGGGGCGCCTCGTGCAAGAGAACCTCTTGCCGGACGGACCAGGGGTTCTGGTGCAGCCCCAAATCTCTGCTTGCATGACATGGGGTTTTTATATCAACTGGGATATTCAGCAAGACTAGCGTAGAATCCATGTATACACAAGTGAAAATTATGCCAACCTCTGCAGGGAGTTAGCCGGGACAGGCCACTGCCAGGCGCCATGAGGATTTGCATCAGGGGCCTGTCAAATAGAAGCACGAGTAGATTATGACGACAGCACAGGGAAAACAGAAAGTATATACGGTTACCTGGCATGGCCGCGGCGGACAGGGAGGCGTGACAGCGGCCATGATTCTGGCTGAGGCTGCTTACCTGGACGGGTACCAGGGCGTGGCAGCGGCGCCTTTTTTTGGAGTCGAGCGCCGCGGCGCCCCAATCACAGCTTCAACCAGGATAGCCCGGGAGCGCTTGCGGACAGTTATTCAGGAGAAAGAGGCGGATGTGGTGCTGGTCCTGGACGAACGTTTGATTCGCACGGCCAACGTACTGGCTGGCCTGAAAAAGGAAGGGCTCCTCATTGTCAACAGCGCTCATCCGCCGGAGGCTGTATGTCAGCAGGGCGGCATAGTGGTGGCTACCTCAGATGCCAGCGGCGTGGCCAGAAAAATAGGTCTGACAGTTGCGGGGACAGTGCTGGTGAATACTGCCATGCTCGGCGCCTTCTGCCGGGCGACTGGCCTGGTTAGCATGGAAAGTCTGACAGAGGCGATCAAACAGAACTTCAATGACAGAGCAGCCAGGCTCAATATCGAGGGCGCCCGCTTGACATTTGCACAAACTCAGATTGACGGCTCGTGGCAGCCGTGACCAGGAGGCGGGCTCGGCACTGCTCCTGCGCCTGAGAGGAATTTCTCCATGGCAAAGAAAAGAGATCATTTTACCGTTGCCTGCGCCACTTTGATGCGGGGCGAAGCTGGCAAGACCGGGGAATGGCGCTTCGAACGTCCTGTAGTTGACCACAGCAAATGCATCTCGGCCAAGACAGGAAAGCAGAGCTGCTTTCTCTGCTGGCTCTACTGTCCAGAGGCCTGCATCGACAGAAAGGCGCCAGTAGAAATCGATCTTGTCTATTGCAAAGGGTGCGGCATCTGTGCAGAGGAGTGTCCTGCTGATGCCATTCACATGGAAACTGAGGAACAGTTTCTCGATGTACTATGTGACGGCGAGCATGGCCCGGGTCATGCTGCCTCTGCACAGGGCGATTGAGGCGTCCTGCAAAGCAAGTGGACATCAGCCGTATTTGCTGGTAAGGCCACGTACAAGGATATATGGTATGGGAATGGTTAAGATTTTGAACGGCAGTGAAGCGGCTGCCACCGGTGCCAGGCTCTGCCGAGTGCAGGTAGTGGCTGCCTATCCCATAACACCCCAGTCCAAGATACCCGAGACTCTGGCAAAATATGTAGAAACCGGACAGATGCAGGCCGAGTTCATTAGAGTGGAAAGTGAGCATAGCGCCCTTACCGTGTGTATTTCTGCTTCCACTGTAGGGGCGCGGGCCTTTACCGCCACTGCTGCTAATGGACTCGCCTACATGCATGAACAACTGCACTGGGCCGCAGGGGCAAGACTTCCTATTGTACTGGCCCTGGCAAACCGGGGTCTGGGTGCTCCATGGACCATTTTCAATGATATGCAGGACTCTATTTCTCAAAGAGACACTGGCTGGATGCAGGTGTACTGCAGGGACAACCAGGAAATCCTGGACAGCATTATCATGGCCTACAGGATCGCCGAACAGATCCATGTGCCAATGATGGTCTGTTTTGACGGCTTTGTGCTGTCCCATACCTCCATGCCGGTGGAGATCCCGGAGCAGTCCGAGGTTGACAGATACCTGCCGCCATATGAACCTCACATCCCAATTCACGGCAGTGAACCCATCAATGTGAATCCGGTCATGTTGGCCGAACCCAGAGCCAATGCCCAGGGGGAACTGTGTCCCAGCTACATGGGGTTTCGCTTGAGGCTGCAAGAAGCTCTGCAGGATGCCGGGGAGACCATCCTCACGGCGGCGGAGGAGTTCTACCAGGTTTTTGGCCGGGACTACCGTCATTTTGTCTGGGAATACCGTAATGACGATGCCGAAATAGTCCTCCTCACCATGGGCTCGCTGGCCAATGAAGCAGCCCTGGCCGTTGACATTCTTCGTGATAGAGGATGCAGGGCGGCGGTAGTGGCCCTGCGGCTATTTCGTCCCTTTCCCGCCGAGGAGCTGCGGCGGGCCCTGGAGAACGCCAAGCATGTTGTCGTCTTCGACAAGAATGTCAGCTACGGTCTGGAAGGCGCCACCTGCACCGAGACCAAAGCAGCGTTGTTTGACGGCGGCCTGCATCCTGTGGTGACCAACTATATCGTAGGACTGGGCGGCAAGAATGTGGACGTCGCCGACCTCACCGAGGCAACCTTGCAGGCGGTGCAGGGCAAGAATCGATCTGATGGCCCCATATGGCTGGGTGTGGCTGTGTAGGCAACAGCAGTGCCCAGGGGAGGCTTCACCCGCAGCAGCGCCCCGCGGCTTGCTCGAGACCCTGGGGCCGCATATGGTTGAGGTGAGTCAAGCGATACTGATCAATACGAATACCTATACCTGAGAACAGAGGCAGCATTATGGCCACCAACGTGTTACAGCTTCCCGAAGAGGAATACATTCTGCCAGGAACAAGGTCATGCTCGGGCTGCGGTCTGGCCCTGGCATATCGCCACATTCTCAAGGCCCTGGGGCAGAAGACCATATTGACCATACCTGCCTCCTGTCTGACGGTTCTTCACGGCCTCTACCCGAGCACTTCTGTAAAGCTTTCCAATATAAACACCGCCTTTGCCACCACGGCAGCCTCGGCGAGCGGTATTGTTGCCGCCCTCAAAGCCCTGGGGAAGACAGATTTCACCGTGGTGGGGGTGGCAGGCGACGGCGGCACCTATGACATTGGCATTCAGGCCCTGAGCGCAGCTGCGGAGCGCAACACAGATTTCATCTATATCTGCTACGACAACGAGGGCTACATGAATACCGGCACCCAGCGCTCCAGCGCTACCCCCATGGGCGCCTTTACCACCACAACGCCAACCACCAAGCTGGAGCACAAGAAAGATATGCTGGCCATCATGGAAGCGCACGGCATTCCTTATATTGCCTCAGCCTCGGCAGCATACCCTCTCGATCTCTATGACAAGGTCAAAAAGGCAAAGACTATCCGCGGCACCCGTTTCATCCTGGTCAACGTGCCCTGCTCACCAGGCTGGGGCTTTCCGACCCGGGATGTGGTAAAGCTGGGGAAGCTGGCGATTGACACTGCCATGTGCGTGCTCCACGAGGTGGAAGACGGCGTGTTCCGGCTCACCGGCAGGAGCCGGGCCATGGCGAGGAGCAGCAAGAAAAAGCCCGTTGCCGACTATTTGAAGATGCAGGGCCGCTTTCGCCACATCGACGCCGAACACATTGATCTGCTCCAGGAGTGGCTGGATCAGCGCTGGACTCGTTATGTGGCCAGACACCAACTCTGCGAAGGCGGCGCTGAGGCCAGCAAGGCAGGAGAATGAAGCTAGTGTCTGCGCCCCATGCTGAGGTATTCCCCGGCTGCTTAGAACGCTTCTTGATCCGTACGCGTCATCTGCGAGCCCTTGAACTGGCGGGACAGGAGCGGGCGGCAAGAGATGTGCGTGCCGCCTGGCAGGAGTCGCTGCACAATCTGGCAGCCATCTATCAGGAGATCGAACAACAGCTTGTGGTGGCCGAGGCCCTGACAGATCCTTACTTTCCTTTAAATAAGCTCGGCCTTCTGAACATCGAGAACTTTACCACAGATCCCCGCTCCACTCATCTAAGCCAGGAACAGCTGTCAGAGGCAATGATCAGGCACCTTTACCAGTGGGCCGTCATTTTTCTCACGATCCGACGCGACATCAGAGCCCTCAGTAGATCCCGGCAGATAGGCACCATGAGCCTCACAGGCTCACCTGCAGAGCAGCTGCCAGAGGCGGGCTGGTGCGACTATTGCGGCTGCTGCTGTGAAATCCCCGGCGGCTTGCCCGAATTCAGCGGCGGCTTTGCCCCACCGCAGCAGTGGCTCTTCTACTACAATGGCGACGGTTGCACCTACCAGCGGTTCTGCCCCTTCCTGTTCGAGTATTTTGCCAGCGGCAGGTTCTTTTGCTCTATCTATCTGGTGAAACCGGTGGGATGCTGGGCCTTTGACCGTGAGGAATGCAGTTTTCTCAAAAGAGATCTCGCCAGAGAAGGTGTTGCCGGTTCTGCTGGCATATCAGCTGCCTGATGTGCCGCAGTCGACCGTCGCCACACCTGCGGGGCAGGGGCCTCCAGGAACAATCTTGCCAGCCAGGGATTTTTGCAGCAATGACAATTGCTGTTTTAATTGCAGGCCTTTCGTTTCAGGCAGCACGACTGGTTGCAGAATATGACAGTTCTCAGATATCTGGCTGGCATTGTCTTTCTCATCCTGGGGGTAATCGGCCTTTTTCTGCCCATCCTGCAAGGGGTGTTCTTTATCCTGGTGGGTCTGCTGCTGCTTTTTCCTCGCAACCCCTATGTCTGGAAGCTGATGGAGAGCGCCAGAGTCCGCTACCCCAGGCAGACCGCGCGGCTGGAAGATTGGCTGCAGGAGGTGAAGAAAAAACTGCGCCAGGCTAGAGCACTGTTTCGATAAACGGCCTCTGCGGTCCACAGGTCTGAGAAGGCGTCCGGATTACCATGGCCAGCCACCATCTCACGAGCCCAGGTCTTTGTCTCCGGGAGCAAGACAGAGTTTCACTTCCCCTCTGCTTGTGATATAAGGTCGCACAGGGAGACTGGCTCGAAAGAGAGACATCGCCTTCCTCGAATGCCTCGGCTGCAGCGAAACACAAGCCTCGGGTGAATTGCAATGATTGCCGCTGACCTTTACCTGAACACCATAGACTTTCTGAAATACCTGCCTGGCACCGACTGCCAGGAGTGTGGGGATTATTCTTGTGGGGAGTTTCTCCAGAAGCTGAAAAAGGGGCTGACCTCTCCAGAAAAATGTCCTGCCCTCGAGCTGAATCAGGTTCGAGCTTTTTCCCTGGCCCTCGAGGCCGAGCATATCCTGCCGCAGGTACCTGCTCTGGATCTGCCTCGACCAGCTCCTGCGGGACTGCTGGAAATAAACAATCCAGACGAGCTGAGTTCAGTTGTCATTTCAGGCAACAGCGAGTTTACCCAGGAGATAGTCACTGCCATTATGGCCTGCACCACGAGCCCCTTCTGGGTGCTGTTCGTGGACTGCCGTGGTGACACCGTGGACATGGCCATGATCTATCACTCCCTGACCGTTGCCGGCATCCGGAAGTCTCTGCCGGAAACCCTGGCCGAGCATCTCCAGGGGCAGCTCATTCTTCCAGGCTTTGCCCGCAGTCTGGCAGGAGAGCTGGCTGGCACAACCGGCTGTGAAGTGACGGTGGGGCCAAGATGCATTGTTGAACTGCCCCTGTTCCTGGGAGAACAATGGCAAGTGGCAGGGGATGTTCATTGACACCAGGTCGTGCAGATGGGTATACTTTTTTTAAGGTTGTCTCTGAAGAGAGCAGCCGACGGGGGTGTGCAAAACAGCAAGACTGAGGGAGGTGACAGCATGCCAACGTATGAGTATCTTTGTCAGAACTGCAACAAGGATTTTTCGGTTGTTATGTCGATAAGCCAGTATGAACAGGGGAAGGTCAAGTGTCCGGAGTGCGGCAAAGAGGAGGTAAAGCAGCAGGTTACTCCCTTTGTGGCCCAGACATCCAGAAAGAGTTGACCGAAGGGAACTGGCCACGGCGCTGCGGTTTCGGCATGGCGCTGGCCGGTTCCTGGGCAGGACTCTACCCATGGAATATTCAGCGGCAAATTAATGGAGACATTATGAGCATACCTCTACTGATTGCCTCAGCACTCATGGGCATTGTGGTGACATGTATCGGCATCTACCGGGCCCACGTGCGAGGAGAGTTCATGCTCATGATCCTCGGTATGCTCATCCTGGTGAGTTGTGCAGCGAACTACCTCAAGCGGCAGGACAAGGAAAAACCGGCTGAAAACGATCCGGAAGAGCATGGCTGAAGGAATTCTTAGAGAAGGCCGCTGAAGTCTGTGGGCAGGTCATTGCCGCGGAAATGCGTGCGACCATTGCGGTCCAGCAGTAAAAAAGTGGGTATGGCGAATATCTCATAGGCCTTGACTGCCCTGTCTTCATGATCGCGGAGCAGCAGGTAGCTGATGCCATAGCGGGACCTGTAGCTGCGGATGACTGCCAACGAATCCAGACCACCCACATTGATGCCTATTATCTGAAGCTTGTCGCCGTACTTTTGCGCCAGGGCCACGACTTTCGGTTGAGTCTTGCGGCAGGGCTTGCACCAGGTGGCCCAAAAGTAGAGAAGGGTGGGGCGGTTGGCCAGTTGGGCAGTGAGATTTACGCTCTTGCCGTGTTCATCCATCAATATGAGATTTTGACGGGAGGATTCAGCAGACTGACTTGCTGCCAGGAGCACGAAAAAAGAGGCCAGGAGCAACAGCGGCGTGAGACGTAAAGCTCTATGGCGGCTCTCTGTTTTATTTGCTGACTGCATTTGCAATATCCTGAAAACGAGTTTCTCATAAATATGGTGCCACAGCAGGGTGTTGCAAGTCTGAAGCCACTGGTCCTGATGAACGCTCACCACAGAAGTCTAGAGCAAAGACGATCGCCAGTAATACACTAAAGTAATATGAATTAGATTACTAAGAATAGGGCAGATCACCTTAATACAGCAATGAGATTAAAAAGGCAAGTACTAATGGCAGACATGAGCTCGCGCAGGAATTATTGCCAGTGAGGCGGGCTCTCTGCTGAAAAGAGACAGGGGAAGAATCTATGGATTCTCGGGTGAAGCCGCTCCACTATGTTACTGTGGAATACTGGCTGAGGACCGTCAAAGAGCAGGAGTGCTTCAACAGTCCCGCCAGACAACACCGTTTTCTTCACAGTGTGGAAACCTGGATCGACGGCGTAGATCAACAGCTCGAAGGACTCACACCTGGCCAGGAGCTGACTATCTTGCTGCAGCCAGAGATAGTCGACCAGG
Organism: Deltaproteobacteria bacterium; assembly: GCA_019309045.1. Classification (NCBI taxonomy): domain Bacteria; kingdom Pseudomonadati; phylum Myxococcota; class Myxococcia; species Deltaproteobacteria bacterium. The sequence continues at coordinate 30,735 of JAFDGZ010000010.1, forward strand.
TGGCATCTCTCTGGGATGCCAGGCATGGCCTGCCTGCAGGGTCGGATTTGCTCCTGCACCTCAGAGTCCTGGAGGTGGTGGAGGCGACGCCACGAGAGGTGGTCAAAGCCCTGGCTGAAAATGTACAATGCTGCGATCACTGCGGCTCCCATTGAAGAGGCGGGAGCAGCTCGCTTCTTTTGCCAACAGCAGGGGCATACGGGCCAAATTTTCAGGTTTCATCTGCAGCCTTCTTACATTATTGCTAAAGTCTTTACTCTCAGGAGGCGAACCTCCCTTCACTTTTTGTCGGTGACTGCCGAGATCTGGCGAGCCAAAAGCGTCGGCTGCGGCAAAGCTGTCTTGACCCCGCCTGCGTTCTGTATTAAGGTACGACGCCGAGAAACCCACTGAGAGGAGTAACAACAATGGCAACCGTGGGACTGAGGATCATCAGCGGCAACAGCAACCCACAACTTGCTCAGAGCATCTGCGACCAGGTAGGCATTGGCCTGTGCAAGGCAAGAATTGATAGATTCACGGATGGGGAAATTCTCGTTGAAGTGGGTGAAAGCGTCCGCGGCACCGACGCCTTTGTCATTCAATCCATCTCCAGACCAGTGAACGATCATCTCATGGAGCTCCTGGTTATTATAGATGCACTCAAGCGGGCTTCCGCTAGGAGAGTAACCGCGGTGATGCCATACTACGGCTATGCCAGGCAAGATCGCAAGAGCAAGCCCCGCGTTCCCATCACTGCCCGACTCATTGCTGATCTGGTCACTCAGGTGGGCGCGGACCGGGTCCTCACCATGGATTTACACGCGGGACAGATTCAGGGGTTTTTCAACATCCCGGTGGACAACCTCTATGCTTCGCCAATCCTGCTGCCGTATATACGGCAGCAGTTCAATGACGATCTGGTGATGGTCTCTCCGGATGCCGGGGGAGTGCCGCGGGCGAGAGCCTATGCCAGGAGACTGAATGCGAGCCTTGCTCTCATCGACAAGAGACGGGCAGAGGCGAACCAGGCCGAAGCCATGCATCTGATCGGTGATGTGGACGGCAAGACCGCCATAATTCTGGACGACATGGTGGACACTGCCGGCACTCTGGTGGAGGCTGCCAGGACCCTGCTGGAGAACGGTGCCAGGGAAGTTCACGCTTGCTGCACCCACCCTGTTCTCTCGGGACCTGCCATTGAACGCTTGCAGGAGAGCATGCTCGGCTCCGTTGTAGTTACAGATACCCTTCCCAGAAACTCCGAAAAAGAGAGCCTCCGCAAGCTGGTGGTGCTTTCATCAGCACGTCTCTTTGCCGAGGCCATAAAGAGTATTCACAACGAAGATTCCATCAGCCGGCTTTTCGAAATTCAGCACTAGCCTGCGGCTGAATGCTCTCTGGTCTGGATGTTTGCTGTGCCACGCCCTGGCACGGACTCGAAATAGCCAGCATAGACTATTGTGTTTGCCTCCTGCCCCACAAGAGTGTGCTCCTCGCAGTCCGCACGCCCTGATTTCGTGGCAGGTGACAGCGACAGGACTTCTCTGCAGACCCCATTTGCCGGCAGGAGTGCCATTTGATCGAAGACACCGCGGCAGCTCCACCACAGACTCATCAGCCTTTCCTCTATGAACTTGAGCAGAGGCCGCCGCTCTGGCGCAATCTCATCTACGGCATCCAGTGGGCCCTGATCATGTTTCCGGCCCTGGTAGTGGTTGCCGCTGTGGCCGCCCGAGCACTCGGCCTGTCTCCACAGGAGGAGGTGGATTTCTTTCAGAAGATTCTCCTGCTCTCCGGTGCGCTCACAGTGTGCCAGACCCTGCTGGGCCACGGCTATCCGTTGCAGGAGGGGCCCGCCACTGCCCTGCTGCTCACCTTTGTGACGTTGGCGCCCTGTGGCCTACCTGCCATCCAGGGGGGGGTTCTTTGCGGCGGCGTGCTCCTGCTGGCCCTGGGGCGGCTGCGCTTGATGCGCTATCTGACTCCCTATTTTACCGCCAACGTGGTGGGGGTGATCCTCATGCTGATTGGCTTTACCCTGCTGCCCCACCTGATTCCCCTCATGCTCGGCATTGATGCAGCTCATCCTGCCGGCGAGGGGAGCGTCTTTGCCCTGGCCATTGCCCTGGTTCTGGCGGTTGCCGTCCTTTCCCACTGGCTCAGGGGGTTCTGGCAGTCTACGGCCATGATCCTTGGCATAGCCCTGGGCACCACGGTCTTCTTTTTCTGGGGCCGCCTCGATTTCAATTTGTTCAGGGAAGCCTCATGGTTTTCTCTGCCAGAGAGTCTCTGGATGGGTCTGCCCGCCTTCGACATATCTGCGGTAATCACCTGTATTCTTGCCTACATGGCGGTGATAGTCAATTCCGTGGGCAGCATTCACGGAGTGGGCGAGGTGGTGGGCACCCGGGGCATGGCCCGCAGAGTGGAAAACGGCATCGCCTTTACCGGTGTGGGGGGGATCGTTGCCGCTGCTTTCGGTGTAGTGGGAACTGTGAGCTACTCGGCAAGTCCGGGGGTTATTCTGGTGACCAGGGTGGCCAGCAAGTATGCCCAGACAATGTGCGGCGTGGTGCTGCTGATTGCCGCATTTGTGCCGCGATTGAATGCCTTGTTGGCGGCCATTCCCGCAACAGTCGTGGGGGCAGTGCTCTGCGTGGCGCTCGCTTCCCAGGTGGGCGCAGGCATTACCGCCGTTACCGCCGGAGAGCGCAGCCTCGAAGGCAGGGACTACCTGGTGGTGGGCCTGCCAGTCATGCTCGGCACAGTGGTGGCAGCGGCACCGTCGGAGTTTTTTGCTGGCCTGCCCCGGACCCTGCAGCTGCTGGTGAGCAACGGCCTGGTGTTGGGTATAATTCTGGTGCTTCTTCTGGAGCACCTCCTCCTGCGGCAGAGGCCCAGGCAAGGCGACCCCGCTTCCAGGCAAAACAGTGGACAGGACAGTTCTGGAGGATGACAGTGAAACAGGGAATCAGCTGTCCACAGTGCGGTTGTCTGGTGTACAGATATCGCAATCCATTGCCAACAGTGGATATCATCATTCGACTCGCAAGCGATGACATCGTTCTCATCCAGCGAGCCAAGCCTCCGTATGGCTGGGCCCTCCCAGGGGGCTTTGTCGACTACGGTGAATCTCTCGAAGAGGCGGCCCGGCGGGAAGCCCTGGAAGAGACATCTTTGCAGGTGAAGCTCCTGGGTCAGCTGGCTGCCTATTCCGCACCTGACCGTGATCCGCGGTTCCACACCATCTCAGTGGTGTTTGTGGCTGCAGCGTCCGGCACGCCGCGCGCAGCTGATGACGCCCGGGAGGTTGGCGTTTTCAACAGGGAAACCCTTCCCGCCGAACTGGCCTTTGACCACCGCACCATCCTGGAAGACTACTACCGGCGGAGGGAAGAGTTCAGGTAGTTATCGGTTGTCGGTTGATGGCAAAATGAAAGTGCACCTGATAACCAATATTGTCAGCCAGGCGGGAGAGGGAATTGGAGGCACGGCAACGAGTTGGTAGCCGCAGGCTTTAGCCTGCGTTGTCCTGTGTTGTCATCTATTTCGGCAAGCAATTGCGCCATGGCGCCATTGTAATACTGGCCGCTGGTTCAGCCTTCAGGTTAGCCGCCAGCAATCTGGCGGTGAAAGGGGTGCACTTTCATTTTGCCATCAACCGTTATCAGTTGTCAGGAACGACTCGATAGGAGCGGCTCTCTAGCCGCGATCAAATAGATAGCTCCTCTACAACTTGACATTGACGAGAGGAGCCGGCAGCCCGTGGTTGCTTTATCTCATTGCGATCGAGCTTGCGGCCAGGGCTGCGGCTATAATGCCTGTATAGTCTCTCTCCTTCGCCACCTTTGCCGTGCATCATGCCTCAGAATGTCGCAGCGAGACGCTGCTCCCACAGAATAGAAAATACTGGCAATCCTGTGAGAGCGGCATCTTGCCGCGATCTCGAGATGTCAACTGGCGAATCAATACCAGTGGCCGTAGCCGTGTATCGAAACGAGCTCCATTGCCGCTGAAGCAACCAATAACCAATAACCGATAACCGACACCCCTCACCTTCTTCTCGGCCGATCCGGAAACTTTTCCTGCAATTTTTGCTCTACTACCGGAGGCACCAGGCCGGTGACGCAGCCGCCGGACTCCACCACCTCTTTTATTATTCTCGAGGAGATGTATATCCAGCGGGCCCCGGTCATGAGATAGAGCGTCTCCGGTCTCCTGCTCAGCTTGCGATTCATGAGTGCCATCTGAAACTCGTACTCGAAATCGCTCACAGCCCGCAGTCCACGGAGAATGGCCACGGCTCCAGTGGCCTCCACATAGTCCACCAGCAGTCCCCGAAAGCTCTCCACCTCGATGCGGTGCGGCTCCCGGTGATCAATCAGACTCTGCTTGATGAGTTCGAGCCGTTCCTGGAGCGTCAGCAAGGGTTTCTTGGCGGGGTTCTCTGCCAGGGCGATTATGATCTTGTCGAAGATCTTGAGCCCCCGGTCGAGTATGTCCAGGTGACCATAGGTGATGGGGTCGAATGACCCTGGATAGACAGCAAGTTTCACTGCTACTGCTCTCCTTCCTTGACGCGTTGATAGATACTGACGCTCGCTTGACCGTACCTTTTCACGGTGTGCTGCTGCAAACAGCCATAGGTGGACTCCAGCTGTTCGCCCAGAGCATGTTCGCTCACCACCAGAGCCCTGCGGCTGAGCAGTTCGCCTTTGCCGAGCTCAGCCAGGCACTTCTGTGTCAGGCCGCTGCCGTACGGAGGGTCGAGAAATATCAGATCAAAGAGCCAGCCTCGACGAACGAGCCCTCTCAGCCCCTTGCTGAGATCGTACCTCACAATTGAGCCGTTGGCAGGATTGCCGCAGACGGCCAGATTCTTGCGGAGCACTCGCAGAGAAGCAGTGGGGTAGTCCACAAAGATCACCGAGGCGGCTCCCCGGCTCAATGCTTCCAGGCCCATGGCCCCTGAGCCGGCAAAAAGATCTAGTACTCTGCGATAGCTCAGGTCAGGACCGATTATACTGAAGATGGCCTCTCTTACCCGCGCTGCAGTCGGTCGGAGCTTCCTCCCCCTGCCTGCTGTCAACCGGCGTCCCCGGTATTTCCCTGCTATGATACGCATGCGTCCTGCTGTAGACTGTGGAAGAGCAAGAGGGCTGAGCACACCAGCACCAGGCGTGACACTGTCCAGGTCGAGCAGATGCTGAAAACACCTCCTGAGCCAGATTATTCCCGCAGCCAGGCCGTGCCATCCAAGACAACTGCGATATGGTTCATGCCAGCCACATTATAATAGAGTGTGAAAAAATTATCACGGAATTTTCACAGCGCCGTTGTTCAGCCTCCTGGAGCTTGCTGCCGTTGCCGTGCACCCAGACCGAGAATATCGCAGCGAGACGCTGCTGCCACAGCAGGAAAGGGCAGTGCCAATTCTGTGGGAGAGGCATCTTGCCGCGATCCTTGCCGATTACCACTGATAGATAACCGGTGACCGAAAACTACAGATATTCTTCCACCAGCTTTTCGGCAATCTGCACCGCATTGAGGGCGGCGCCTTTGCGAATGTTGTCTGCAACTATCCAGAGGTCGAGCCCCATTGGCGTGGAGATGTCCTCCCGGATGCGGCCCACGAAGGTCTCATCCGTGCCAGCCGCCAGAATGGGCATGGGATAGAGCTTCTCACCGGGGTTGTCCACAACGCGCACTCCTGGAGCCTGAAAGAGGAGCACTCTTGCTTCCCTGGCACTGAGCCTGCGCTTCATCTGGATGTTCACCGCCTCTGCATGGCCGTAGAATACCGGCACCCTCACAGTGGTGGCGGTTATCCTGATTTCCTGGTCCTCCAGGATCTTGCGGGTTTCGTGGACCATCTTCATTTCTTCCTCTGTGTAGCCGTTTTCCAGGAAGGCGCCGATGTGGGGGAAGCAATTGAAGGCGATCTGGTAGGGATATACCTCTGGGGTGTGCTCCTGAAAGCTCAGGAGGCTCCTGGTCTGTTCCTCCAGTTCGGTCATGGCTCGCTTGCCGGTGCCGGAGACTGCCTGATATGTGGAGATGACCAGCCGTTCGATGCCGGCGGCGTCATAGATTGGCTTGAGAACTACCACCATCTGTATGGTGGAGCAATTGGGGTTGGCGATGATGCCCTTGTTGCGGTGGTCAGCTATGGCGTGCGCATTGACCTCCGGCACCACCAGGGGGACCTCAGGGTCCATGCGCCAGGCGCTGGAATTGTCTATGACGACGCAGCCGGCGCTGGCCGCGGCCGGTGCAAAACGCCTGCTCGGAGAAGCGCCTGCAGAGAAAAGAGCAATCTGCACACCTGCGAAAGAATCCTCGCGCAGTTCCTCCACAGTGATGCTTTCTCCCTGGAATTCCATGGTACTGCCAGCGGAGCGGCTGGATGCCAGCAGCTTCAAAGAGGCTACTGGAAACTGCCGCTCTTCGAGAATCTTTACCATCTCATTGCCCACGGCACCAGTGGCGCCAGCTACTGCCACATGATATCCTTTCTCCATAAGTGTCACCTCTTCCCTGTATTGACAAGGCCGCGGCAGCCAGCTGCCAGCGGCAGACAATGATCAGCCTTGCCACTCTGCCTGAAGAGCCGCCAGGATCCTTTGCGGGCAATCCAGGAAACACTAGCGACTCTTAGCAGGTTGGCCTGTTCGAGTCAAGGCTGGGAAAGAGGCGGGTTGTCAATAACGGCCCACCCTGGTATAGATACTGGAGCCTGCGGGCCCGCCAACTTGCTGCCACTGGGAGCAGTTCAGCATGCTGGAGGAGGGCAAGAATGCCGGCGTATTACGGCGGCAGGTTCGAGCAGGGCGGAAGTTGTTTCTGGAGACCATGGATTTCTGTGGCAGAGGAGGGGAGAGGAGACCATGTTCTCAATAAGCGAGGTGATTGATCTGGCTGTGCGGATCGAGGAAAACGCAGAAAAGTATTACCTGGAAGCAGCAGAAAAAATGGCAGATTCCACCCTGAGCAAACTTCTGCTTCAGCTGGCGGAACAGGAGAGAGAGCATGTGGCCTGGTTCTTGCGTCTGAAAGAAGAAACAGCCGCCAAGGGTGTCCAGGATCTTGCAGAGGATGAAGCAGGAGGGCTGCAGCAGTTTCTCGGAGATCAGAAATTTTCTCTCGGTGATACTGACCTCAGTCGTTTGCAGTCTATTGACGATATTCTGGCCGTGGCCATCGAGTTCGAACAGGACACCATCCTGTTTTATTCCATGCTCGGGTCCTTTATCGAAACTGCTGCAACCTCAGAGGCTCTCGAAAAGATCATTGCCGAAGAGGAGCGCCACATAGAGCTGTTGGAAGAACACAGGTCCGGCAAGTGATGGCGGCTCTGCGCCTTTCCAGAAAAGCCATGTTTTTGCAAGCCCCTGCTGGTGCCAGTCACAGATGCACAAGGCGCTGTCCGAGAGAGGAATTCGTCGAAAGGAGCACATGGCATCCTGATGGACATCAAGGAAGATGAAAACATAGAGAGAATTGCCGCCGAGGACAGAGAGTTCATTCTCATAGGCACGGCACATGTGTCCAGAGAAAGTGCTGACCTGGTGGGCAGAGTGATCGAGGACGAGAAGCCCGACGTGGTGTGCGTGGAATTGTGCCAGACCAGGTTTCAGGCCCTCAAAGACAAGAACCGCTGGCAGCAGACCGATCTGATCAAAGTGATCAAGGAAAGAAAGGCGTTCTTGCTGCTGCTGAACCTCATGCTGGCGCACTTGCAGCGGAAAATTGGCAGCAATCTCGGCATCAGGCCTGGTGAAGAGATGGTGCGCGCCATCGAAGCAGCAGAGAAAGAGGGAATTCCCGTGAGGCTGGTGGACCGGGAGATACGAATTACCCTCTCCCGAGCCTGGCGGTTGATGAAGCTGTGGACAAAAATCAAGATCATGGCGCAGCTCATAGCCTCGGGTGGTGAACTGGGTTCGCTCACTGAGGCTGACATCGAGGAGCTGAAGAAGCGCGACGTGCTCGAGACAGTGCTGGCAGAGGTGGGCGCCGCCCTGCCGGAAGTGCGACGAGTGTTGATTGATGAAAGAGATCAGTATCTTGCTCACGAGATACGCACGGCACCAGGGAAAAAGGTTGTGGCGGTAGTGGGTGCCGGCCACCTCCCGGGGATTCGCAAGAACTGGGATTCCCAGGTGGACATTGACCTTCTCAATGAGATTCCACCAAAGGGAAAACTGGCCAGTGTTCTGAAATGGGCGATACCTGGTCTCATCATCGCCATGATAATTCTCGGCTTCTTTGTTTCTGGGGCCAAGGCAGGCACCCAGATGATCAAGTGGTGGGTGCTGGCCAACGCTGTGCTGGCCGGCCTGGGAGCAGCAGTTGCCCTGGCGCATCCCCTCACTGTACTGGCGGCAGTGGTGGCATCACCCCTTACCTCCCTCAACCCCATGGTGGCGGCCGGCTGGGTGTCAGGCCTGGTGGAGGCCTTTCTGGGAAAGCCAAAAGTCAAGGATTTCGAGACCCTGCCGGAAGACATCGTTTCAGTAAAAGGCTTCTGGCGAAACAAGATAACCAGGATCCTCCTGGTGGTTGTTTTCACCAACATAGGCAGTTCCCTGGGCACCTTTGTGGCCATCCCGCTCATGATGCGGGTTTTCAGTTAGGCTTCTGTTGTGGTTAAGATTAAGACCGTTGGGCCAGGGGAAGACTCGCAGCACAAAGAGTGGTTTGCGAGTTGCCGGTTATCAGTTATCAGGGCAAATGAGGCGGTAGGAGCGGTTCTCTAACCGCGATCCAATAAGATAGCCCTCTCCAATTTACCCTTGCGGTTGGAGCGTGGCAGCCTGTGGCATCGGCGTCCTGCCGCGATACCCACGTGGTCAGGGCTACGGTCACGATGCCCGTATCGTTTGACGGCAACGGCGCTGCGCGGTTCAGGCCTTTTACATCTAACTTTGCACTTCTTGGTTTCTGTCTTGCGCTCTGAGCCATGTGCCCTTTCCGAATAACCATAACCAATAACTGATAACCCCATGCCCCTCCCGTCCTGAGCCTGTCGAAGGATGCCCTATGCTCTTGCCAGGGCTACGGCCATTCTCTCCAGGGCTGCTGTCAGGGTCGATCTTGGGCAGGCGAAGTTGAGGCGCATGAAGCCGGGTCCGCCGAAGTCTTCCCCTGCTGACAGGCCCACTCCGGCTTTCTCGAAAAACAGTGTTGGCTGGCGCAGACCGCTGGGTCTGGCGTCGATCCAGGCCAGGTAGGTAGCCTGCACATGCGTCATGCAGAGGCCGGGCATCTGGGCAATGGCCTCACTGACAAGCTGCCTGTTGCCGCGCAGATATTCCAGCAGGGAGTGCAGCCATAGCTGGCCGTGGCGGTAGGCTGCCAGGGCGGCCACGAAGCCGAGGACGTTCACCTCGGGGACAATGCCGGCTATTGCCCGCCGAAATTTCTGGCGCAGTTCTGCTTCGGCAATAATGGCGTACGAGCAGCCCAGACCGGCCAGGTTGAAGGTTTTGCTCGGGGCCATCAGGGTTATGGTGCGGGCAGCGATTTCAGGGTCCAGGGCGGCTGTCGGTACGTGCTGTCTGTGCCCGTCAAGAATGAGATCACAATGGATCTCGTCTGAGCAGATAACGAGGTTGTGACGCAGACAGATGTCTGCCAGGACAGCCAGCTCGTCTCTGCTGTAGATCCGGCCCACAGGGTTGTGGGGATTGCACAGGAGGAAAAGCCTTGTCTTCGGGGTAATGGCATCCTGCAGTTGGTCGAAGTCCCAGCTCCACAGGTCATTTTGCTGCACGAGCGGCACAGTAATGAGCTGCCGTTTGGAATGACGAGGGGCAGTGAGAAAAGGGGGATAGATGGGCACTGCAGTGAGCACCTGGGCAGAATCCTCCACGGCCAGACAGGCGGCATTCAGGGCTGGCACAAGGCCTGGCAGCCAGACGAGCCACTCTTCCTCGATTGACCAGCCGTACGATTTCTGCAGCATGGCGGCAATCTGTTCATTGAGCTCTGGAGGTGGCAGGCTGTAGCCGAATACGCCGTGCTGCACGCGGCGGTGCAGGGCTTCTATCACCGCCTCGGGCGAGCGGAAGTCCATATCAGCTATCCACAGTGGAATAACGTCCCTTCCCCCATACCTGTCCCACTTGAGCGAATTCGTTCCCCGCCGGTCTACTGGAGCATCAAAATCAATAGTCTCGTGCGCAGACGGCATGTTGTCCCCCTGTCTGTGGTTTGCTTCGAGAGGGCTGCTGCTGAAGTTTGCTGGCAGCCAGAAGCAGCCGGCTGCTACTGGCCCGGCAATCAGCAGTGCTTCTTCTATTCACTTTTGCCAGTGAATGGTTATCATTAATTGCAGCTGCAACACAAGACGCTAATTGATGGCAAGTGGCATGAATTGACCACTGTGAAGGGAAGTGACATGCTATGAACCGCAGATCTTTTTTAAAGAAGGCCATGGTCATGGCGGCGAGCGCCAGCGCATTGCTCGAATTGCTGGGCAGAGCCGCGCCGCTTGAAGTGCTGGCTGACAGCCAGCAGGCAGCTTCAGGACCAGAAGGGGGCTCTACCATGCCGGCAAGAGTGATCAGGAGCAAGCAGGAGTGGCAACAGCAGCTCACACCGCAGCAGTTTTATGTGACCAGGGAAAAGGGTACAGAAAAGCCTTTTAGCGGCGAGTACTGTAATTTCAAGAAAAGAGGGGTGTATCGCTGCGTGTGCTGCGGCAACGAGCTTTTCAGTTCTGAAGCCAAATACGATTCCGGCACGGGCTGGCCCAGTTTCTGGAAGCCCATCTCCAGGGAGCACATCAAGGAGGTGCAGGACAACAGCTTCTTAATGAAAAGAACCGAAGTGCTCTGCAGCCGCTGCGATGCCCATCTCGGACACGTATTCACAGACGGTCCCCCTCCCACAGGCCTGAGGTACTGCATAAACTCAGCAGCCCTGAAATTCGTGCCAGCCTCTTCGGCTGAGTGAGGGCCCGGCCTCCAGTTGAGAAGGAGAACAATGCAGCTTGAGCTGCCTCATGAAAAACAGCCTTCAGCGGCCACAGTTTCCCGCATGGCAAGGTGAAATTTCCTTTCCACAGCCCGCACCCGTTCAATTCTGGAAGCGCCCATGAACACCCGGTAAATGGACTCTTTTTCCAGGGCAGACCTCTCCAGAAGTCTCTTTTCGAGCCTGTAGAGGGCCTGGATGGATTTGTCACAGACGGGATAGCCCCTGTCGTCCACGCTGATCTCTGCAGTGAAAGAGACTGTCGAGATATTGTTGATGTCCACGAGCTTGACATCCGCTTCAGGAGTAACGAGCAGATTGCTCAGGCCGGCAAGGTCGGGAACGTGCTGGGCCTCGACAATCATTTGTTTCACATTGTCCACGAACCGGGAAGTTCTGCTCTTCAATCTCTGCAGCCAGGCAGCTGCAGACAGTGAAGGCGGGTTGTCACTGTTGCTGCAGAGCGAACCGTGAAGCGAAAGCAGGTAGTCAGCATCCAGTCTACTCCAGGGATCCAGGACCACGCCTGCCACGTATTCCTGCAGGCCGCAAAGGACAATGTGGTACCTGCCGCCGAACTGGTAGTCCACCAGGAACTCTTCCGACTTGGCATGGCAGAGGGGCGACAGGTAAGCTTCAATAATCTTGACTCTTTCGAGCTCCTCCTGAGCTTCGCCGAGATCCTTGAACCGGGTTCTGAATATCCTGAGCATCTTCAGTGGCCTGGCCCTGGGATAGCGGTGAAGACCGTCCAGCAAAACGCCTCTCTTTTCGAGGGCAACATCCTCGGGGTCGAGGACTTCCATGATGTGTGAGCGCAGCCCGGCGCGAAAATGGCGGCGGAAGCGGTATCTGCCGCTGTCATGGATGAAATTGAGGGCCAGCACGTCCTCTTCGCTCAGACAGGGCTTGTCTCTTATGTCAATCGCCTCGTTCATTCCTTCTCCGCAGAAAGGTCTGCTGCCATTGCTGCACTGCTCTGTCCCGGATGTTCTGTTGCCGGCAATGGTCCAGGGTGCTGCAGGTGCTATTCATTTGAACCAGTATTGCGGCGGCAGAGAAATTGCCGCACTACCTGGGCAGCCCCCTCTTCCTCCAGCTTCACCTGCAGGGCCAGGCAGAAGAGCTTGCCCTGCAGGGTGCCCACATATAACCGCCGTGGTTTGATGGCCGGGGAAGTAGCTGCCGGGAACCCCAGGGGCACACACCAGCGCATCTTGTGATCAGCAGCGCCGAAGCCGTAGACGCGTCCCTGGGCCGAGAGGTAGATCATGTCCCGCGCCGCTGCCGGCGTGGAAGGGTAGCCGAGGAGTCTCTCCTTCCACAGCTCCTGGCCGTCCTCGGCTCGCAGGGCATAGAGGTATCTGTCCCGAGAGCCCACGTAGACCACGCCGTTTTCTTCGAACACCGAACCGTGCACCTCGCCGCCGGTGGTGAAAGACCAGAGCAGCTGCCCACTGTTGGCCAGGAAGGCATACACCTGGTGATCCGTGGAGGTTGCGTACACTACGCCATTGCAGACGCGCGGCAGGCCGTAAATCTTTCCTGCTGTGCTGGCGTGCCAGAGGCACTCGCCTTCTGCAGGATCTATGCAGTAAACAACCCCCTCTCTGGCGGCGACAAAGATTTTCTTGCCCCAGCTGCCGCGGGCCACGAAGATGGGACCCACCACATTGAAAGTCCAGATCTTCCTGCCGCAGCCAGAGTCGATGCCATAGATTGTCCCCTGTTCCGAGCCCACAAAGACTTTATGGTCCCAGACATACGGGGCGGAGAGCGTCTTCGATGTCTGGAAACACCAGCGCCTGCTGCCGTCAGCCGGATTCAGGGCAAGGAGGCTGCCTCCAGTGCAAACAAAAAGAGCGTCTTCTGCCAGCCAGGCCGAGGACCAGCAGCTGCCGGCAGAGTGGAGCTGCCACAGGAATTCACCACTTTCAGCATCCACTGCGTAGAAATATTCACCGCTGCCGAAATAAAGCCTCTCTTCGCTCATGGCGGGCACCCGGGGGATGTTGCCAGCAGTCTGGCAAACGAAATGGATTTTCGGGTCGGCCTTGACCTCCGGCAGCTGGGTGAGCAGCTGTTCCACTGTTTGCTGCCAGTGTGGATTGCTGCGGAGCAGGCGGACAATCTCCAGATGTGGCTCATACTTGGCCAGGCGGAGAATCAGCCGAACCAACCGCTCCCTGTCTCTCTCCCGGGCGACGCGAGAGCGGAGGGTGCCTATGGCCGCCTGCCGGAAGCCTACGGTTTTGACCTGCTGCTGCCAGTCTTTCAGGCTGTTGTCATTCATGTCGAGCAGATCTTCCCGAAAAATGGTTTGACCGCAGCTGCGCCTCCAGGATATTGAAATCCATATGAGCCGGAGCCGAGTCCAGAGCAGCCCAGCTGTTCTTGCCCTGGCAATCGGCTGGCTGCGGCTCATTGCCAGGCCTGCAGTTCAATTATATTGCCCTCCGGGTCAGCCGCATAGACGAAAGTGAGCCTGCCTGCACCCCTTACTTCGAGGGAAGCAATGTGGCCCACCATGGAGCCGCCGCCGCTGACAACCTTTGCCGCTGCTCTTTCCACATCAGCCACCTCGAAGGCGATATGGCTGAATCCTTCCCGATTGGCGGCAGGCGGCAATTTGGGGGCGTTTTCTGCATACTGGAAGATTTCCAGGGTCGGGCCGTCATCACCCCAGCCAGGGAGACGCAGGTGGATGCCGGAGATCTTGGCCCCTGGCACTCCAGTCCCTCTGTCGATCGTCTCCCCTGCAAGGTGCCGCTCCGGCGGCACCGGCTGGCAGCCGAAGACCTGCTGGTAGAATTCGGCGAGCCTTTGCCAGTCGCGGGCAATGATATTGGTGTGCTTGTACCTGGCTTGCATGGCTGATTCCCCTGGCGTCATACCGCCCTTTCGACTTTCCATCTGCTAACATAACACGAAAGAGATCACAAAAACGACGACTCCCAGGAGCCGCGGTTTTTTGATCGACATCAAGGCAGTTCTCTGGCCAGCAGCACGCAGGCGACCTGGCCGGACGGCAGCAGGTACTTTCTGTAGAGCTGCATACTGTAGCCTGCCTTCTCATAAAATGGTACGGCATTCAATGTTGCCGTCAGGTGCAATGTCTTTACCCCTGCCTTTGCCGCTGCACTTTCCATAGCCTGCAAAATATGGCTGCCGATGTGGCGGCCGGTATATCCAGGATGCACGTATAATTCTTCGATTCTGCTGTTTTCTGAATCCAGCTGGCCGAAGCCAACAACTGAACCGTGCTCTTCTGCAACAAAGAGCTCCTTCCTGCAGATGGCATTGTCATAGCGCTCTGGTTTGAGCAGTCTGGTCCAGGCCTGTATTTCTTCCTGGCTGTAATGGCTTTTGCACGTTTCTTCTATGGCAAGGATTTGCAGCCGCCAGATTGCCTTCCTGTTTTTCAATGTGGCCTTTCGTATAGTTATCATTCCAGTCAGCTATTCGGCCAGTTATCGGGTATCAGGGCACAGGGCATCCTTCGACAGGCTCAGGAAGGGTAGGGGCACAGGGCACGGTATAGCTTACAGGGAGGAAAGTCCACGGTCAACAGCGCCTGGCGCCATCTTTGCCTGACGCCCTGCGCCCTGGATAGCGATAACGGAGCCTCAACATTGGGGCCATCTTTGGCAGCCGCAACCTTCAGGTTGCGGCTAGGGCTATTATTACAATATGCCATGCCGCAATTGCTTTTAGAAATCGATGTCAACACGTGGCAGCACAGACTCCAGCCCAAGGCTACCAGCTTGTTGCCCTTGCCGGCAACTGATAACTGATAACGGTCCCGCCTGTCTGCTATGCCGGCCTTGAGACAACCGAAAAACATCAGACCATCATATGCTGCCGTTGGGTAAAGCTTGACACACAAATCTCTTTCGTCCTACACTCCCTTCCATCGAAAGGGAGTTCTTATCAATGGTTATGGTCACGGCATTGCTTTTGAGAGATGCGATTGCTTCCAGCGACTTTCCCACCCATAATGCCTTCCAGGAAGACCACGGAGGTATAGACGCCTTCGTCGCCGGGTCTAGCGCGGTCGAATATCTCCATGTGCCGCTGCACCTGCTGCCGCTTTATCAAGCCGGGCCGCCCTCGGCGCCGGGGCCGAGGATGAGCCCCTCATCAATATGTGCTGGAGGGAGGTGGATAGTCCATTTTCCCGATCAAATAGCGGCTACGGCTTGATGGCAGAATGAAAGTGCACCTGACAACCAGTATCGTCAACCAGGCGTGACATGGGATTGGAGGCACGGCAACGCGCTGGTAGCCGCAGGCTCTAGCCTGCGTTGCCCTGTGTGGCTGTCTATTTCAGCAAGCAATTGCACCATGGTGCCATTGTAGTACTGGCCGCTGGTTCAACCTTCAGGTTAGCCGCCAGCAATCGGCTGGTGAAAGGGATGCACTTTCATTTTGCCATCAACCGCTATGGACCAGACACAAGAGAAAGGTTCCTGAAACCTGCGTAAGGGCCGGGCTGCCCTGGTGGTGGCACAACTCTTCCAGGGCCAGGACAGCCAGAAAACTGTCGTTAGGAGGGAATCATGGACGGCGGAGTTTGGTTAAAGGGGTTCAGGGTGTGGATTTTCAGGGGATTCTGGAGCGTGGCGGCCCTGGCAATGGTTTTGGGATTGGGCCAGGGTTCTTCACTGGCGGGCGCTGCCCGGGGGTCCTCTGATCAGGGAGTGGAAGTGCTGGCCGCCTATGGCCGCCTGCCTTTGCATTTCATTGCCAACCAGGGACAGGTGGACGGCCGGGTCTGGTTTTATGCCCGGCGTGGCAGCAGCACCTTCTTTTTCACCCGGGAGGGGCTGGTGCTCAGCCTGGCAGAGGTGGCCCCAGAGCGGAATGAGCCGGCCGGCAAGCCAGACTCCCAACGGGCGGCGGTGCGTCTCACGCTGGTGGGCCTGGCCCCCGGCGTCCAGGTGCAGGCGGTGGAGCCCCTGCCGGGCCGGGTCAACTATTTCATCGGCAATGACCCCAAAAAGTGGCGCAGCAACATTCCCACTTACCGGGCGGTGGTGTACCGGGAGGCCTATCCGGGCATTGACCTGAAGTTCTACGGCAACGGCCGACAGTTGGAATACGACGTCATTGTGCGTCCGGGGGCGGATCCGTCCCATGTGCAGTTTTGCTGCCAGGGGGTTGAGGGTCTGGAAGTCACTCCAGCGGGGGACCTGGTTCTGGCTCTGCCTGGTGGGGGCAAGCTGGTGCAGAAGAAGCCGATGGTCTACCAGGAACTGGGAGGCCAGCGGCAGGTGCGGGGCGGCCGCTTTGAGGTGCAGCCTGCCGGCGAGGGCTATGTGTACGGTTTCACCCTGGCAGCCTATGACCTCCACCGTCCTCTGGTCATTGATCCGGTGCTGGATTACTCCACCTACCTGGGGGGCGGCGATAAAGATTTTGGTCAAGCCATTGCGGTGGACGGCTCCGGCTGCGCCTATGTCATCGGCCAAACTTACTCCAGTGACTTTCCCACCTACAATGCCTACCAGGTGGACCAGGGGGATGTGGACGTCTTTGTCACCAAGCTGAGCGCCGGGGGCAACGCACTGGTCTATTCCACTTACCTTGGTGGCAGTTCAACGGATGATGGTCGCGCCATTGCGGTGGACAGCTCCGGCTGCGCCTATGTCACTGGCAAGACCCACTCCAGCAACTTTCCTACCACCTTGTTTGCCTTCCAGAAAGACCAGGGAAGTGGTGATGCCTTCGTCACCAAGCTGAAAGCTGGGGGCAGCGCTCTGACTTATTCCACTTACCTTGGGGGCAGTTCAAACGATTTTGGTTACGGCATTGCGGTGGACAGCTCCGGCTGCGCCTATGTTACCGGGTACACTGACTCCACTGACTTTCCCACCCAAAATTCTTACCAGGGAACAATAAAGGGATCTTTCGATGCCTTTGTCACCAGGCTGACCGTCT
Organism: Deltaproteobacteria bacterium; assembly: GCA_019309045.1. Lineage (NCBI taxonomy): Bacteria > Pseudomonadati > Myxococcota > Myxococcia > Deltaproteobacteria bacterium. Next base: position 47,637 of record JAFDGZ010000010.1, read on the forward strand.
GGGGGAGCGCTTTAGAATACTCCACCTACCTGGGAGGCGGCAATGATGATCGGGGTCGCGCCATTGCGGTGGACGGCTCCGGCTACGCCTACGTAACCGGCTCCACTGACTCCACTGACTTTCCCACCAACAATGCCTACCAGGTGGACCAGGGAGGTCGGGATGCCTTTGTCACCAAGCTGAGCACCGGGGGCAGTCCTCTGGTCTACTCCACCTACCTGGGGGGCAGTGATATTGATGAAGGTTGGGGCATTGCGGTGGACAGCTCCGGCAGCGCCTATGTCACCGGCTTCACTGACTCCAGCAATTTTCCCTCTCACAATGCCTACCAGGGTGACCAGGGAGGTCGGGATGCCTTTGTCATCAAGCTGGCTGCCGGGGGCAGCACTCTGGCCTACTCCACCTACCTGGGGGGCGGCAATGATGATCTGGGTCGCGCCATTGCGGTAGACGGCTCCGGCAGCGCCTATGTTACCGGCTACACCTGGTCCAGCGACTTTCCCACTCACAATGCCTACCAGGGTGACCAGGGGGGTCTGGACGTCTTTGTCACCAGGCTGAGCACCGGGGGCAACGCTCTGGTCTATTCCACCTATCTGGGAGGCAGTGGAGGTGATGGTGGTTGGGGCATTGCGGTGGACGGCTCCGGCAGCGCCTATGTCACCGGCACGGCTGAATCCAGCGACTTTCCCATCCACCATGCCTACCAGGGAGAACTATTAGCGGGTTGGGACGCCTTTGTCACCAAGCTGAGGTCTGGATCCCCCCATATGCCGCTGGACCTGCTGTTGCTGGATTAGAGGGAGCTGCCCTCGGAACAGGGGCCGCGGATGAGCCCCTCATCAGTATCTGCCGGCAGGAGGTGGATAGCTCCATTTTTCCCGATCAAACAACGGCTACGGGTTGATGGCAGAACGAAAGTGCACCTGACAACCAGTATCGTCAACCAGGCGGGGAGAGGGAATAGGAGGCACGGCAACGAGCTGATAGCCGCAGGCTTTAGCCTGCGTTGTCCTGTGTTGTTATCTATTTCGGCAAGCAATTACGCCAGGGCCATTGTAATACTGGCTGATGGCTCATGCTTCTGGTCAGCCGTCAGCAATCGGCTGGTGAAAGGGGTGCACTTTCATTTTGCCATCAACTGATAACTGATAACTGATAACTGATAACCGATATCCCCCTCATCTCTCATAAGGCCAGTTGGACAGGCCTCCCGTAAGACTTCTGACGCGCTTGCAGCCGTGCATGGCCAGGATGCGGTGGCCGAGATACGAGCGCAATCCCTGAGAACAGTAGAGAATAATTTCCTGTTCCGGGTCGAAATCCTCCAGATGTCGGCGCAGTTCGTCAATAGGAATGTGCAGAGCCCCGGGCAGGGTTCCTGTTTTCCTCACTTCCATTCTGGTCCTGACGTCCACCAGCACCATGGGCTCGCCTCTGTCTATTTTCGCCACGAGCTCTTCGGGTGTGACAGGATTCCAGTCGCCTTGCTGGTAATTCTGACCCACGGCGCCTGCCACAATTATGGGATCCCTGGCGGAAGAGTAGGGCGGTGCATAGGCCAGGTCCAGTTGCAGCAACTCCTCCTGGGTCATATTGTTGTAAAGGGCGGTGGCCATAACATCGATGCGTTTGTCCACTCCCTCCTCGCCGATGATCTGAGCTCCGAGCAGACGCCCGCTGGCACGATCAGCCACCGTTTTGATATAGAGAAATTTGGCGCCCGGGTAATACTCCGCATGATGCGCCGGTTCAATATAGATGGCCAGGGGAGAGAAACCCTCGGCCAGGGCTTCCCTTTCTGACAGGCCTGTCCTGGCCACTGTGAGATCGAAGACTTTGACGATGACCGTGCCGGTGAAGCCCCTGACCGCGATGCGGCGGCCGAGGGCATTGGCGCCTGCTGCCCGGCCCTGTTTGTTGGCTGCCGACCCCATGGGGATGAGAGCCGGTTTCCCGCTCACCAGGTTGATGGTCTCGATGCAGTCGCCCGCAGCAAAAATATCCGGGTCGCTCGTCTGCATATATTCGTTGACCTTGATGCCGCCTGTAACGCCGAGCTCCAGGCCGGCCTGTCTGGCGAGATCCACATTGGGACGAATGCCGATGGCCACCAGAACCAGGTCAGCAGGAATCTGCCGGCCTGCAGTAGTTCGAACCAGGCCTCGGCCGTTGTGCTCCTCTATGGCTTGCAGGCCTTCAGATAGATAAAGGTTTATCTCCCTGGCAGCCACGTGCCGGCGTACTATTTCAGCCATTTCCCAGTCGAGAAAGGTGAGCATCTGGGGGGCCATCTCGACTACTGCAACCTCGAGACCCCTGAGAACAAGACTCTCCAGGACCTCCACACCAATGAGACCTGCTCCCACCACTACTGCCCTGCGAGGTTTTTTCTCTTTGAGGAAGCCAGAGATGCGGTCAGTGTCTTCAATGGTCTTGAAAGCCGAGACAAAAGGCAGATCTATGCCCGGGAGCTGCGGCAGGATAGCGTGAGACCCTGGGGCCAGAATAAGGCGATCGTAGCTTTGCTCCTCCATTTCCCCATTGTTGAGGTTCTTGACAGCTATTTTCTTGTTGCGGCGATCGATGGCGGTTACCTCTTTGCGGGTATGGGCCTCCACCCGAAAACGGCGGCGGAAAAACTCAATGCTGCTGACGAGCAAGCGCCTGCGAGGTTTGATAACACCCCCCAGATAATATGGGAGGCCGCAGTTGGCATAAGAAATGTCAGGCCCCTTTTCGTACATGATGATCTCTACTTGTTCGCTGCAGCGTCTCGCCTTCGCTGCTGCCGAGGCTCCGGCAGCGACTCCGCCGACAATGACCAGTTTGTTAACTTCCATAAACAACCCTCCAGGACAGTAGGAAAAAACCAGAATTCCACCCCTGTAGGGGCATGGTCATGGTTTAAATTTTAAACAAGCAGTAATATTACCCGATAACTAGGAAAAAGAAAAATAGTACTGTTCCCCTGCCCGAAGAATTTTCACTATTTTTTGTTGCGCGCCGGGAGCCATTTTGGTAAAAAGAACCTGGTATCAGGCGCACCAGCAGAGGGCACCGGCGCACGATGTCCCTTGCCTGTGAGTTCAAGTCATTCTTATCCAATTGGGCGCGCTCTGCATTATTGCTCCCTGTTTTTTCTTGAACACGCTCTGTGAGCAGTGCGGCTGCACACCAGGAAGGGGTCTCTGCAGACACCGGCATCAGGGTTCTGCGGCGAGCAATTCTGTGAATCTCTGTTTTCTTCTGGGGGGCACCATGAGAAACAAGGTTTTCTGTCTGGTCATCTGGGTATTGAGTCTCTGGGTCGCTGGTGCAGCAGCAGCTGCGGCCATGGATCTTTCCTCTTTTTCTCTACTTGCCGAAAACAGTGTCTGGCTGCGGCAGGGGGCCGCAATACACAGCGGCAATATCGGCTGCATGACAGCGAGTCCTGGCCCCTGGTTGGACTCCCAATCGGAGGTCACCATTGGACTGAGGGCGGCAACCGCAGATGGGGCGGCAATCTATGCTGACACGGTCAAGATAAAGCTCAATGGCTCGGTAGATGATATCTACACGAACGAGCTCATAAACAACGGCACCATAAGGGGCGAAATATTCAGCCCGCTTGCACTTCCCCTGGAAGTATCTTTGCCCGAGTTTCCCGCCTGCGCACCAGGACAGGAGGATGTCACCGTTGGCAGGGGCGAGACCATGCTGCTCGAGCCCGGCTCTTATGGAAGGATTCTGGTGAGGGCCAGGGGCAGACTCATTTTTGCAGGGGGCAGCTATCAGGTGGAAAACCTTGATCTGGGCTACCTGGGGACAGAGCTCCTGTTCAGAGAGGCCACAGAGCTGGTGATCAACAACCGTCTGCAGCCTGGCTACGGCGCCTATATCGGTCCTGAGGCAGGCTCGGGCGTCAGCGCCGGAGACATCCTCATCTATGTAAACGGTATAAACGGCAAGACCGGCAGGCTGCATGCCATTCCCAAGGCTGCCACCATAGGCTACCACAACACGGTGCAGGCAAACATCTACGCGCCGCATGGCACCATTTTAATCAGGCAGGGAAGTGTTGTCCGTGGCGCCTTCATAGCAAAGGATATCCAGGTGGGGTTGGGTGTGGAAGTGAGCCTGGAGAGCGGCTTTGGCGCTGTGGCGCCCACAGTGACGATGTCTGCAACACCAGAGGCCATTGTGGCGGGTGAATCTACAACGCTTTCCTGGGAGGCAACAGATGCTGAAACTGTAACTATTGATCAGGGAATCGGCAAGGTGACTGCCGAGGGCACCCTCGAGGTATCTCCCACGCAGACCACCAGCTATACCATCACGGCCACAGGTCCTGGGGGCACAGCCACAGCGAGCGTCACCGTGACTGTGACCTGGGCGGAGCCCACAGTGAGCATCTCTGCCGCGCCGGAAAGCATCCTCTACGGTGAGTCGGCAACCCTTTCCTGGTCATCCGAGCATGCCGGTGCCGCCAGCATCGACCAGGGAATCGGCGAGGTGGCTCCCGAAGGCTCGCTGCTGGTTTCGCCCGAGCGCAGCACCACCTACACCATCACCGTGAGCGGCCCCGGGGGTGCGGCCACAGCAAGTGTGACCATTGCAGTGAAAGCGAATGTGGAGCCCCTGCCCGAGGGCTCCTTCGGCAAAGACTACGAGGACCAGATCCCGCCTGATGCCACGATTGGCTCCTACGAATCGAAACGCTTTTCCCTGGTCACCGGCCTGGTGGAGGATAGAGAGGGCGTCGCCATAGAGGGCGTTGCCATCACCATGCTGGATCATGCTGAATATGGTACCGCGCTCACAGATGCAGAGGGAAGATTCAGCGTGCCTGTGGAAGGCGGCAGTGCAGTTGTTGTGGTCTATCAAAAGGAAGGTCTCATCACCGCCCAGAGGAAGGTCCAGGTGGGCTGGAACGATATTGCCGTGGCGGACACTGTGACCATGATAGCCCCCGACCCGGAAGCCACGCTTGTTACCTTCGACGACAATCCGGAGACGGTGATTACCCACGAGAGCACGCAGGTGACAGACGAGTTCGGCACACGCTCCTGCACTCTGGTCTTCACTGGTGATACCCATGCCTATGAAGTGGACGGGCAGGGGAATGTCATCCGGGAGCTCTCGCAGATCACCATCCGGGCAACCGAGTATCCCACGCCGCAGTCCATGCCCGCTCTGCTGCCTCCCACCTCTGCCTTTACCTACTGCGTGGAGCTCACTGTGGACGGCGCAGAAAGGGTGCGCTTCGACAAGCCCGTTATCAGCTGGGTGGATAACTTCCTGGGCTTTGGAGTGGGTGAGATTGTCCCTGTGGGGTACTATGATCGGCAGCGGGGCGTGTGGCTGCCTGCTGACAACGGTCGGGTGGTGCAGCTTCTGGACAGGGATGGAGATGGTGCGGTGGACGCCCTGGATGCAGACGGTGATGGTCAGGGCGATGATCTCGATGGCGACGGCAGCTTCCAGGATGAGGTTCAGGGTCTTGTAGATGGGACAAGGTATGTCCCCGGCGCCACTTTCTGGCGCCTGGAAGTAAGCCATTTCAGCCCCTGGGATGCCAACTGGCCATTTGATTTTCCTCTGGGAGCTGGGCCGCCCAATCCTGCAGCCGGCCCCACAGTCTCCCAGCAGTGCACCCGCGACTGTCAATCACCCCAGATCGGTTCTTATGTGGAAGAGCGAAGCCGCATCCTGCACGAAGACCTTGCTATCCCCGGCACGCAGCTGGCCCTGCATTATTCCAGCAGCAGGGTTTCCGGATACGGCTACCGGATCACGGTGCCTGCAAGCGGCGCTGCGGTTCCTGCCATGCTCAAAAGGATTGAAGTGGAGGTGAAGATTGCCGGCAGGACCTTGCGGCAGCACCTGGATCCTCTGCCCGAGCAGGTGGCGGAAGTGACCTGGGACAGCCGGGATCATCTGGGCCGGCTGGTTACCAGGCCCACAGTTGCCAGAGTATCTGTGGGCTTTGTCTACGATGCAGTGTATTCCAGGGCCAGGGCTGTGGTCGACTCTTTCGGCCAGGCAGGCATCGGGGCGACGGCCATCCGGGGCAGGCAAGAGGTTATCGCCTGGAACCGCTCGGAGATCATCATTAACCGGGGAGCCCTGAAAGCAGACATCGCCGAGGGTTGGACCATCTCGGTACATCACCAGCTGAGTCCCAGCTATCCAGGCACACTATTCAAGGGTGACGGCGGCATGGTGCAGAACAGCAGCAGCATCATAACCACCATTGCAGGAACGGGTGTCTGGGGTTCCAGTGGTGATGGAGGACCGGGCACGCAGGCCCGAGTCAGTCCCACAGACGGCATTGCCGTGGATGCCGAAGGCAGCGTCTATTTTGCTGACAGCTGGAACCGTCTGATTCGCAAGGTTGATCCTCGAGGTATCATCACCACCGTGGCAGGAGGCGGACCCACCGGTCCTACAGACGGCATTCCAGCCACTGAAGATCGACTCGGCCAGACCTATGATGTGGCCGTGGATGCGCAGGGCAACATCTATTTACCGGACCACTACAGTGTGCGCATGGTAGATACCGAAGGGATCATTCACACGGTTGCGGGAAAAAAGATGTCAGGTTTTGCAGGTGATGGCGGTCCGGCCACCGAGGCGCTCTTTAGCATGCCCGTGGGGGTGGCAGTGGATTCCGAGGGCAATCTATACATTGCGGACTGCAAGACGCACCGGGTGCGCAAGGTGGACACCAATGGCATCGTCACTACGGTTGCAGGCAGCGGCCCGGCCAATGGCGGAAGCGGCAGTTTCAGGGGTGACGGCGGCCTGGCCACCGAGGCCCGCCTCAACAGTCCCTATGATGTGGCCGTGGATTCGGAAGGCAACCTCTATATTGCTGATCTTGGCAACGGACGAGTAAGAAAGGTGGACACGAGCGGCATCATCACCACGGTTGCAGGCGGGGGCACTCCTGGTGATGCCCTGGGTGACGGAGGGCCTGCCGTTGAGGCACAGCTCATGCAGCCGCGCCGGGTGGCTGTGGATGCAGCCGGCAATCTCTACATCACCGAGCAGAATCGCCGCATCCGCAAGGTAAACCCCGGTGGCGTGATCACCACAGTGGTGGGCAACGGCATCTATGGCTACAACGGGGACGGCATGGTGGCCACGGAGGCAGAACTAGCCGGTCCGTACGGGGTGGCCGTGGATGTGAGGGGAAACCTCTATCTTACAGACTCGCATAATTACCGGGTGCGCAAGGTGAGCCCGCCCCTGGTGCTGCTCAACAATATGGCCGAGGGAGAGATTGGCTTTGCCGAGGCAAACGGCCTCGGCTACATTTTGGCAAGCAGCGGCCGCCATCTCAGGACCACGGATCTGGCCACTGGCACAGTGCTCTACGAGTTCGGCTATGATGCTGAGGGCAACCTGGTGTCCATAACCGACCGCTTCGGGGGCGAGACAATAATCGAAAGAGACAGCAATGGTAAGCCGCTTGCCATCACCTCTCCGGATGGCATCACCACCACCCTCACCATAGACGGCAGCAATCATCTGACCGGAATCACCTGTGCGGATGGGGAGTCCTACCTGTTCGAGTACACAGATGCAGGGCTCCTCACTGCCAGGGTGGAGCCCGAGGGCAACCGCTTCGAGCATGTATTCGATGAGGTGGGAAGAGTGGTGGATGTAACGGATGAGGAGGGCGGTCGCTGGAGTTACAGCAGCAGTGCCTCTGCAGATGGTGATATCCTCACGCAAGTGGCTACTGCGGAGGGGAATCTCACCTCTTATCTGGATCATACAGATACTACCGGCGCCTACAGCTCGATAATTACCGCTCCCACCGGCGCCCAGACATTGTTTCAGCAAGCTGCAGATGAGATGCGCATTACCAAGTCACTTGCCTGCGGCATGGAGTTTTCCTTTCAGTATGGCACAGATTCAGAGTACAGGTTCCAGTACGTGCGCGAGATGAAAGAGAGCACTCCATCGGATCTCACCAGGGTAACAACGAGAGACAAGCAGTACCGGGATATGGACTCTGACAGTGTGCCGGACCGGATAACAGAAGCTGTTACGGTAAACGGCAAGACTACCACACTGGTCACTGACACGCTTCAGGCGGAAAAGAGCCTCACTTCTCCTGCTGGCAGGACGGTCACGGCAAGCTATGATGCCGCTGCCTTGCTGACCACAACTCTAACTATTTCCGGGCTTCACGATGTGAGCTATGGCTATGACGCGAGGGGCCGTTTGACCTCCGTTGCCGCCGGCAGCAGAGAGAGCAGCTTCACCTACAACGAACAGGGCTTTCTTGAGACCATAACAGATCCCGAAAACCGCACCACCACCTACGCCTACGATGCAGTGGGGAGGATGACGGGCATCAGCCGGCCGGATGGAAGCTCCCTTGGCTTCAGCTATGACAGAAACGGCAACATGACCATGCTGACCAATCCAGGGAGCATCACGCACAGCTTCGGCTACAACAAGGTAAATCTCAACAGCTCCTATGAGACGCCGCTTTCCGGCAGCTACACCTATGTCTATGACAGGGACAGGAGACTCGTCCAGGTGAACTTTCCCTCGGGAAGGCAGATCATAAACATCTACAGCAACGGCAGGTTGGAAGAGATGCAGACCCCTGAGGGCAATGTGGATCTCAGCTACTCTTGCGGCACCAGGATGGACTCTGTAAGCAAGGGAGCAGAGAGCATCAGCTACGGCTATGACGGCTCTCTGGTGATCTCCGAGACCCTGAGCGGCACCCTGAATCAAGCGCTTGCCTACACTTACAACAACGACTTCAACCTGACAGGCTTCAGCTATGCAGGAGGCACGGTCAACTACGGTTATGACAATGATGGTCTGTTGACCGGAGTCGGCAGCTTTGCGATAGCAAGGAATGCGGGCAATGGCCTTCCGGAGTCAATCACCGGAGGAGCGCTCAATCTCAGCCGCACCTTCAACGGCTATGGCGAGGTGGATGGTGAGGAGTTTACTGTGGCCGGCCAGGGGGTCGCCTCCTGGAGTCTTGCCAGGGACAATGCCGGCAGGATCACCAGTAAGAGCGAGACCGTTGACGGAGTGACCTACACCTACTCCTACACCTATGATCCCATGGGAAGGCTTCTCACCGTGACCAAGGACGGCACCCTGGTGGAGGAGTACCAGTATGATAGTGTTGGAACGCGGATCTACGAGATGAACACACTGAGGGGAATCACGGCCAGATCCTTCAATTATGACGACGAGGATCGGCTGCTCACTGCAGGAGATGCAGCCTGCCAGTATGACCTGGACGGCTATCTCACTACAAAGACTGCAGGTGCGGAGACCACTGCCTACAGCTACTCCTCTCGCGGCGAGCTTTTGAGTGTCACACTTCCCGACGGCAGGCTCATCGAGTACGTGCACGACCCCCTTGGCAGGAGAATTGCTAAGAAGATAGATGGTGTAATCATTGAAAAATACCTCTGGCAGGGGCTGACCAGGCTCCTGGCAGTCTATGACGGCGCAGACAACCTGCTGATGCGCTTTCTCTACGCCGACGGCCGCCTGCCAGTGGCCGTGGAAAAGGGGGGCGCCACCTGTTATCTCGCCTACGACCAGGTGGGATCGCTGAAAGTGGTGGCGGATGCCGCGGGCACCGTGATAAAGAGAATCGACTATGACTCCTTCGGCAATATCATAGAAGATACCAATGAATCCTTTGAGATACCTTTCGGCTTCGCAGGAGGTCTGTACGACAGAGATACTGGACTGATAAGATTCGGTTTCCGTGACTATGACCCGGACATAGGCAGATGGACCGCCAAGGACCCGATATTTTTTGCTGGTGGTGATGTTGATTT
>JAFDGZ010000011.1 GCA_019309045.1 Deltaproteobacteria bacterium
CAGCGCTGGCCAAACCAGTACTTTCGAGACCTTGGGCTCTTCTGCCTTGTTGATGCCCATAGGGATCTACTCCAGTCCTCACGAGGTTAACCGCCGACTGGAGAGCCGGATGCGAGAGATCCGCACGTCCGGTTCGGAGGGAGGGGTGGCGCAAACCAATGCGCCATCCCTACCCCTATCAAGGAACAATACAGGAAGAAGTATTGCGACAATGGTGGCGTAAAATGAAATTGCTGGTTACTGGAGGCGCCGGATTCATCGGCACAAATTTTATCCGTTACGTTCTTGAACAGAGGCCAAACTGGCGGATCGTCAACCTGGATGCCCTCACCTATGCAGGAAATCTTGGTAATTTTTCTGACCTGGGTCCAGAACAGGCTGCCAGACACAGCTTTGTCCATGGCAATATTCAGGACAGATCTCTTGTCCAACATGTGTTTACTGAGGAGAATCCCGAGGCAGTGGTTCACTTTGCCGCCGAATCTCATGTTGACCGCTCTATCATCGGTCCCGAAGCCTTTGTACAGACAAATGTTTTTGGCACGTTTTGTCTGTTGGAAGAAAGTTGCAAGTATTGGCAAGGCAAAGGAAGGCCTGGAGATTTTCGTTTCTTGCATATTTCCACTGATGAAGTCTATGGTAGTCTGGGCCCGAAGGGCTACTTTACTGAAACAACTCCCTATGACCCATCGAGCCCCTATTCAGCATCAAAAGCAGCTTCCGACCATTTTGTCAGGGCCTATTTCCGCACCTATGGTCTGCCTACCCTTATCACCAACTGCTCCAATAACTATGGCCCCTATCAGTTTCCGGAAAAACTCATTCCTCTCATGATTCTCAATATGGTCGAGGAGAAGCCTCTGCCTATTTATGGCGACGGCAGAAATGTGCGCGACTGGCTCTACGTGCTCGATCATGCCGAGGCCCTGCTGAAAGTGCTGGAAGAGGGAAGGCCGGGAGAGACCTATAACATAGGGGGTAGAGTTGAGCGGCAGAACATTGAAATTGTTTATCATCTCTGCGATCTGCTTGATGCGAGATTGTCAAGATCGGGCGCCAAGTCGACCAGGAATTTGATTCGGTTTGTCTCGGACCGCCCTGGCCACGACCGGCGCTACGCCATCGATGCCAGCAAGATCAAGAAGGAGCTCAACTGGCTGCCGCGACACTCTTTTGATGAGGCCATAGCTAGCACTGTAGACTGGTATCTTGCTCACCTTGATTGGGTCAACTCGGTGCGCACAGGAGAGTATCGCCAATGGGTGCAGCTCAATTACCAGGGGCGTTGACCTGGTTGGCAGCGGTAAAGGCTCTCTTACTCGTTGGCGTTACGGTAGAGCTGGTGTGCAATAATATAGTCATGCACCTTCTCGGGAACTAGATGACGAAAAGGTTTCCCTTCTCTGACATACTGCCGCACAAGAGAAGAGGAAATGTGGCTGATTGCCGCCGGTGTTCTCAGTTGATGGATTCTCTCGGCGCACCTCTGCAGGAGCTGCTCTTGAGGCAGGACCAGGGGCCCCTGGCGAGGAAAGACAAGCAGCTGAAATGATGAGAACATCTGCTCTAGAGCAGCTGCCGGGTCATGGTACGGCCACGAAAGAATTCTTTCTGCCGCATCGCGACCGGTAATAAAGAAAAACTCTGTCCCGGCTGGATAAACTTGTTTAAGCGCGCTGCAAATATCCAGAAAAAGGCCATGGCTACAGAGGCCAATCGAAATGAAAGGGTATTCTTCCACAGCGAGACGCATCATTTCCAGCCGCTGCGGCAGGCTCGCCCCGAAGATGACCTTGTGGGGCGGTGTCTTTGATAATACCAGGAGCACTTCGTGCAGTTTGGCCTGGTCCCGTGCTGATTCTGACAATACCAGGTGGGCTCTGGTGATCGGGTTATAGCTGCCGCCGATTATCCCGAGGCGCCCTGCTCTTGTCCCGGGTGATATACCATGGACAGCCCGGACAGTGAAGTCAAGGATGGGGCTTGTTCTGCTCTTGTCAGGCGGGTTCACAGTTGAAGAATTCGTCATCTATCATAGCTCTCCGCATCCAGTCGAGGCCCGTATAGGCAGCGAGGGTCTTGTTTTCTGATCGGCTACCACTAAAACGGAATCGCTGCAGTCTAAATTTGTTCTTGTAGCTCAGAGCAATAAAAGTGGTACCCACAGGTACCCGGGAGCCGCCTGCCTCAGGTCCGGCGTAGCCTGTCACAGCCAGCATAATAGTTGCGTGGCTCTTTTGCCGCAGACCGTTTAGCATTGCTTCCGCTGTCTGGGCACTTACTGCACTGCAGCGGCAGATGGTTTCTGCTGGCACCTGCAGACTGGTTATCTTGGCGCTGTCGCTGTAGGTGACCAGACTTTCCTCGAAATAGGCAGAACTTCCCGGCACATTGGTGAGAAGATGGCTGATGAGACCGCCCGTACAGGACTCGGCAAGGGCCACGGTTTCTCGTCGTTCACGTAGCAGCCGACCTACCACCTTTTCCATGGTTTCGTCATCTTCTCCATAAAGGTGCAGCCCCAATTGCTGCCGTACTCTGGCCACGGCTCTTTGCAGAATTGCTTCTGCTTCGTTGTCGCTGGCTGCCTGGATGGTAAGTTGCAGAAGGACTTCAGGGAAGACAGGGAGCAATCCCAACTGCATGGCTGGATAGCGGCTGGAAAAATCAGCAAGGAGGTCATTTACTTGGGATTCTCTCAGACCAAATATCCGCAGGTGCCGCCACCTGTATACCTGCCGCAAGGGGAATGTGCTGCGCAACTTGGGCAGAACAAATTCTTTCATCATGTCGATCATTTCCTCTGGAACGCCCGGCAGGAAAAAAAGCGGCTTTGCCAGGTGGCGGAGATAGAAGCCGGCCCTTGGCCGCTGCAGGTCGATCCTTTGAGCTCCTTCGGGAAGGTCCGCCATTTTAGCAATCCTCGAGGTCATTTGCAGATTTTTTTCTTTTAAATGCTGCGACAGGACTTCCCATGAACATGGATCCCGACGAAGATTCAGCTGCAATGCCTTGGCCGCGGCAGGGACAGTGAGGTCGTCGTCTGTAGGGCCGAGTCCGCCGGTTATTATCACGAAGGAGGCCCTGGTCAATGCTTGCCTGATGGCGGCTACAATATCCTCTTGGTCGTCTCCTACAACTGTCACCCAGCGCAGAGGGAAATGTGCCGCCAGCAGTACCCTGCCTATATAGGCGGCGTTGGTATTGGTAACCAGGCCAGAAACAAGCTCATTGCCAATGGTAATCAATTCTCCTTGCATATGTCTCATTCTTGCTGTGCAGTGTTCGCTCTGCTCTATTGTGCTCCAGAAACAAGAGCAAGCACACCTCTGAGAGCCAGGTTGGCAAAAATGCCTGCAAGCACATCATCCAGAACCACAGCCAGTCCGCCGGTGAAACGTTTTTCCAGAAGGCGGATTGGTGGTGGTTTGATGATATCAAAGAATCGAAAGAAGATAAAACCGAGTGCCAGAGAAAAGAAGTCTAATGGCACAAAGAGCAATGTCACCAGAAAACCATAGATTTCATCTATTACAATCGCCCTTGCATCAGTGCGTTCAAAAAGAATTTCAGCTCTGCCAGCACAAAAGACCGCCAGGGGAAAGAACAGCAGCAATAGGACAAACTGGACACCGTCCCCTGTCTTGTGGGCCAGCAGCACCAGAGGGGTAGAGAACAAGGTTCCCCAAGTGCCGGGCATGTACGGCAGAAAACCGGCAAAAAAACCAGAGGCCAGAAAAATTATCAGATCATTTTTGCGGGAACGAAGGTGGGACACTGGCAGTCTGCCTTTCCGGTCTGGAGTTTCGACTTCGACCAGGTGCCCAGAGATAAAGGGCAGCCCTCTGCAGAAGACTCTCTCTCCGGCGATTACCTGCTCGGCCAAGGCATCAAGGCGACGGTTGCTCAGTGAGGCTCTTCTTTTGCCAGTCGAGCTCTAGCGCGACACACGGCCTCGTCGTAAACCTGTAGCAGTGGAACCTGGTGGCGAGCAGCTGCTCGGCGACAGTCTTCATATTCAGGCGCCACTTTGGTGTAGCCTGCAGGATTCTCGGCAACTTTTACCGCAATACGCCCATAGGATGTGGCTACCCGTATGATGCGTCTCGGCAGACTCAATCGCTCTACCCGGGAGAGGCGCACCCCTAGACTGCTGGTTTCATTGAGCAGGATGTCCACGAGAGCATGCTGCACTCCTGCCGGCGACAGGATCTGGAGGAGTTGACCCGGACGATTCTTCTTCATAAAGGTAGGCACCATACAGACGTCGAGCGCACCTGCCTCCAGGAGACGCGACATCAAGTAACTGTAGATTTCCGGGTTCATATCATCCACATTTGTCTCCAGGAGAAGGAGTGTTTCGCTGACAAGCGAGGATAACTCATGGCCCGTCACCAGTCTGAGCATGTTGGGAGGATGGTCTGCTGGATGTTTTCCCACGCCATAGCCTATACAATCGACAGCCATTTTGGGAAACCCACCAAAGCGGCAGCACAGGGTAGTAAGGATGGCTGCGCCGGTAGGGGTGACCAGCTCCCTGGCCTGGCTGCCATCATAGACCGGCACATTTTTCAACAATTCGAGAGTGGCAGGCGCTGGCAGCGGCAGTAGACCGTGGGTGCTCTGGATGCAGCCATGGCCTAGGGGTAAAGGCGATGAATAGCTGCGCTGAATATTCAAGAGCTCCATGCCAATGCAGGTGCCCACCACGTCCACGAGGGAATCCACCGCGCCAATTTCGTGAAAATGGACTTCGGCCAATTCCATGCCGTGCAATTTGGCCTCTGCTCTGGCGATGCGGCGCAGCACCTCAATGCTGGTTTCTTTTACCCAAGGTGACAGGGTGCTGGCGGCGATGAGTTGCTTGATTTCAGACCAGGAGCGTTGCTGAGCCGGTGCCTCTTGCGTTATCACCCTGACTCTGGTGCCAGTGATCTGTCCCCTCTTTTCACGTTTGCTTTCCAGATGATATGGTTCCAGCGGCAAGCGAGCCAGCTCTCGCCGGAGGACATCCAGGTCTAGACCAACGTCTATCAAGGCGCCGAGGATCATGTCGCCACTTATGCCGGAGAAACAGTCAAAGTAGGCTATTTGCGGCATGGGGTCTCCGGGTTACCTTCCCTCACAGATCAGTCCGAGGTGGCTTTGCCTGTTGTCTGGCTCGCAAGCGGTGCAAGGGGGCCTTTCACAAGTTTACAATGGCCGGCAGAGATAATGGTGTATTCGTTCTCCGATTTGGCTGGCAAACTGCCGGAGGAAATGAAGCAGATGTCCGCCGCATTGATGAAATTCAACTCTTACTGGAAGGTGAAGTGGGAGGTGCGCAAATAACGATCAATCATGCGGCTGTAGTATGATGATACTTCACGATCATCTGCCTCTTTGTAATACACTTGCCTCTTGCCGTCATTGACCTCTTCCCTTCTGACAATAGCACCTTTTTCGCAAAAGAACTTGAGCGCGTTTTCAAAGGTAATGCGAGAGATGCTCTCGAAGCGTTCAACAATTTCTTGTTTATAGAGTCTGGCAGCCAGGGAATTGATTTTTTTCTGAAATTCCTTTTCTGAATATGACTTCTTGCTGAGGTACTTGGTGCTCTTCAAGACGATCCAGTAGGCTTCGAAGTAGCTGCGCAGCAGACTGGCAAAGGAGGACAATGCCTTCAAGCCCCGATGGGAGATGCGATACCTTTGCTCGAGGTCGTCCACTGCGACTATGAATCCCTGCGATACGAAGTAGGACAGCAAATTGCCGATAGTTGCCGACAAATCCTCATCAGCGTTGAAGACGAACTCAAATTTGAAGAAGTCTCTGAAGAAGATAAAATCCTCCTCAAGACCTTTTACGTCGAATTCAAAGCTCTCTCTCGCCAGAATGGCAGTGGCAACATAAGCTGCAGGCAGGAGGAAGTGCATGATGTTGTTCTTGTAGTATTCGAGGCTCAGACGGCTGGAGTCATCCATGGTGTAGATGCGCTCCTCGTCGTCAGTTTCATCCTCGTCTGCCAGCAGTTCTATCCACTTGCTTTTTTCCATGAGAGCAAAGGTGTCTTGTACCGTTTTGTCCAGATCCTGCAAGGTATCTGCCATTTCAACGCCGCGATATCGCAAGAAGTCGTAGTAGAGACGAATGATGAGCTTTGCCTCGGCAACAGAAATTCCTTTCTTGGGGGTGGTGAGAAAGGCTGCAGCCACCAGAGCAAAGGGGGTTACAATGGAGGCCTCGTTAATGCTGTGAATAATCCGCCATCCCACGTCCCTGTACATGGCGTGGCGTTCCTTGGGCTTCATGGTGGCAAAATCCAGTTGAAAGTGCTCCATGTAACTTTTCAAAGAAATTGGCGGCGCAAATTTCACGTAGACCTTGCCATAGCGTTTTTTCAGAAAACGGTGAGCCCGCACCAGCTGGCCAAGATTTTCTTTTTCCTTGCTGCTTCCTTTGATCTCTTTCAGATAAGTTCCCTCTTCCAGCACCCTATCATAGCTGATTGCAGTGGGGACAAATATGAGATCATCACAATAGCCCTCTTCTACCGCCTGGATGAGGATGGCTAGCAGGCCTAGTTTGGGCAGAACCAGTTTGCCCGTTCTACTCCTGCCGCCTTCGATAAAGAATTCAATATTGTAACCCTCCTGCACCAGGGTCTTTATGTAAGTGGAGAAGACTTCAGCATAGAACTTCTCACCGCGGAAGCTCCGTCTGATAAAAAAAGCACCCGACTTGCGAAATATTGGCCCGAGGGGCCAGAAAGCCAGGTTCTTGCCGGCAGCAACAAAGGGTATGGACAGATTGTGGCGGTAGAGCAGATAAGAGAGGATGAGATAGTCGATATGGCTCTTGTGGCATGGTATGTAAACGAGAGGAGCCCGTTGGGCTGCATGTTTGATGCGCCGCAGAGATTCCACGTCTAGATCGATTCCATCAAAGATGGTATTCCACATCCAGGTGAGAAAGCGATCCCAGAGCTGCACATAGGTCAGATTGTAATCGGTGGCAATCTCCTGCAAATAGCCGTCAGCCTGCCGCCGGACTGCTTCAATGCTCTTTTTACTGGAACGGGCCCGCCGCTCCATAAACTTCTGCAACTGTTTGTTGTGCAGGATGATGTCTTTCATTTCCAGGCGGCTCTTCATCACCGGTCCCGTCACCACGCGGCGATGTCTGTCGAGCCGATCGATCAGTTCCCGTCTGAGGCGAAAGGCAAGATCCTCGTCTCCCTGGTTTTGTTCCTGTTCGTTGGCAAGCCACTCCTGCAAACTCAGAGGTTCTGCTACCTCCAGGACGTTGCGTTTATAGTTGCGAATAAAACCGACAACCTTGCGTAAACGGCCAGGCCTTTCCTTGTCACCGAAGAAGATGTCGATGAGATTTTTCTCTCTTCTCTCTGGGGCCTTGCCGTGGAATACGACGCTTGGCACCACAATGATGGGGAAGTCGAGCTGGCGCTGCTCAGCTATCAGCAACCGCAGGGGATCTTCCCTCTGAAAGGCAAACCGTCTGTAGTATCCTACCTTGCCCACCAGAAAAAGGACCAATGGTTCGCGCTGCCTCAGTTTGTCGCGGTAAAGGCCGGTCTTGTAAGGGTCTGGAAGATGGTGCTCCTTGAGGTAGTGCCGCAGGTATGAAGCGAGTAGCCGCAAAGAATCCCACACTGGCAGCCACAGGAGCAGGCGCATATCAAAAACTGTTCGTGGCGGACGCAAGCCAGCCTGAGCAAGCCTGCTGTTGAGGAAAAGGAAATCCAGTTGACTGCGGTGTTTGATGGCGTAGACCAGAACCCCTTGCTGTTCTAGGTCGGCAAGCAATCGTTGTTCGCTTTCCAGAAAAGATGCCCTGCGAAAAATTTTGTTGAGAAAGAAGCCAAATAGCGATGGGATGCTCGGCTTGAGCGTGTAGCCAATGTCTTTCTGTGGCTTTGCCTGGGCTCCTGGGGGGCTGGGTGGGCGTCCTTGTGTGTTGTTGGGAAAGGTCATACAGTAAGCTTTATATATCAAGCGATTTGCTCTCAGTTTGCTTGAAGTAACCTTAGCAGATTTATCGAGGAAAACCAAACGGTTTTTGAGGAGAGAG
Source organism: Deltaproteobacteria bacterium (assembly GCA_019309045.1). Classification (NCBI taxonomy): domain Bacteria; kingdom Pseudomonadati; phylum Myxococcota; class Myxococcia; species Deltaproteobacteria bacterium. The sequence goes on from JAFDGZ010000011.1 coordinate 8,071, forward strand.
CCCGCTTGCCAAAGACATGGCTTCAGGAGAACGCTAGAAGGAGGAAAAGATTATTTCTTTGCAAGAAAACTTGGCAACTGGATATCATTTTGTTCGAGAAAGAGCAAATGACGTCCTTGGAGGGCGGAAGAGTATCTCATTTATCTGTGGACACCGCCGGATGGCACGGCCAACAGCCTGGATCAGTCCTGCATAATGATGATGGCTTTGTTAGGACATTTATTAGCTGCTTCCAGGCATTTCTGTTCGAGATTACGGGGAATTTCACTCTTGATCACGTATGCTTTCTTGCTTCCTTCATGGAAGCGGAATATTTCTGGACACACCTTGACACATATCCCTGCCACGTCACATCGTCTGGGGTCAACCATGGCCCTCATAGATCCTCCTGTAGCACCCTACAACTGCCACCTTTGTATTGTCCATTATCCTGCTGACAAGATTTTCCAAGGATAGTCAGGCGGCCTTTTCCACTTTGACTGCACACACCTTGTATTCAGGTATCTTGGCAATGGGATCATGAGCAGGATTGGTGAGGATATTGGCGCAGGTCTCAGCAAAGTGGAATGGCAGGAATACCACCCCTTTTTCCACCCGTTCAGTGAGGGTTACCTTCGCCTCCAGCTGACCTCGCCGTGAGGCAACTCTCACTGGTTCGCCTTCCAGCACACCCAGTTGCCGGGCGTCAGCCGGATGCATCTCCAGTCTTGCTTCTGGTATTTCCGCATGCAGCGAAGGTGAAATTCGGGTCATGGTGCCCGTATGAAAATGGACATGAACCCGACCAGTGCTGAGCCAGAAAGGATATTCTCCGTCGATTTCTTCGGCCGGCGGCTGGTACTCAATAGCGTGAAAAAGGCCGAGGCCGCGAGCGAACTTGCCTTGATGCAAGAACTTGGTGCCTGGATGCTCCGTGTTCGGGCATGGCCAGGACAGCCCTTCTCCCTGCAAGCGCTCGTAGGTAATACCACCATAAGAGGGTGTGAGGCTGGCGATCTCCGCCATGATTGCCTCTGCATTGTCATAGCTCATGGGATAGCCAAAACGCGTGGACAGCTCCTGGATGATTTCCCAGTCAGGTTTGGAATCTCCGAGTGGTTCTATAGCCTTGCGCACAAGCTGGACCCTTCTTTCTGTGTTGGTGAAGGTGCCATCCTTTTCAGCAAAGGAAGTTCCGGGAAGCACCACGTGAGCCAACTGTGCCGTCTCGGTGAGAAAAATGTCCTGCACCACAAGGAGTTCAGCATTCTTCAGGGCCTTTTCCACATGACTGGCATCAGGGTCGCTCACCATGGGGTTTTCACCTATGGCATAGAGCGCTTTGACCGAGCCATCCGCAAGGCCGGCAAGTATGCCGGGGATGGTGAGTCCTATCTGGTCAGAGAGCTTGGCATTCCAGGCCTTTTCAAATTTGACTTGATTGTCGATGACGTTTACTGCCTGGTAGCCTGGATAGACATTTGGCAGGCCACCCATATCGCAGGCGCCCTGAACATTGTTTTGCCCTCGCAAGGGGTTGACCCCGGTGGACTCCTTGCCCACATTGCCAGTGAGCATCGCCAGATTAGCGAGAGACTTCACATTGTCTACCCCGGTGGTGTGCTGAGTGATGCCCATGCAGTAGACAATGGATGCCCGCTCGGCCTTGGCGTAAAATTCAGCGATTTTTTCAATATCTTCTGCAGACACCCCGGTAATTTTAGCCACTTTTTCCGGGGGATAACCCTGGAGGACTTTTTCAAACTCTGCGAAGTTTTCAGTGCGCTCGGCGATAAACTCCTGATCGTGCCAGCCTTTCTGGACAATGACATGCATAATGCCGTTGATCAGAGCCACATCAGTTCCCAGGTTGTGCCGGGCGTAAAGATCTGCTTTCAATGCCAGCTGGATCTTGCGCGGGTCAGCCACCACCAGCTTGGCTCCTTTGGCCTTGGCACGATAAATGCGTGTTGCCACCAGTGGATGTGAAGAGGTGGTGTTGGAGCCGATGACAAAAATGCAGTCGGCGTCCTCCAGTTCGCCGACGGAGTTGGTCATTGCTCCACTGCCGAAAGAGGCGGCAAGCCCTGCCACCGTAGAGGAGTGTCAGAGACGGGCGCAGTGGTCCACATTGTTGGTTCCCACTGCGGCACGAGCGAATTTCTGAATAAGATAGTTCTCTTCGTTGGTCAGTTTGGCCGAAGCGAGAAAGGCGATGCTGTCACTGCCGTGAGATTCTTTGATTGCCTGCAGTCTGGAGGAGGTGTATTCGAGAGCTTCATCCCAGTCGGTTTCAACAAGCTCCCCGTTCTTGCGTATCAGCGGTTTTTTAAGTCTGGTGGGATGCTGGATGAACTGGTGAATGTTCCAGCCCTTGACGCAGAGTTTTCCCTGATTCACGGGACTGGTCTTGGAAGGAATGGTGCCTATAATCTGGCCATCCAACACTTCCAGGTACAGACCGCAGCCGCAGCCGCAATAAGCACAGGTGGTGAGTACAGTGTGATAGTCCATGGTGGCGACTCCTTAAATTTGTTTCCACCCTGATGATAGTATTTTGTGGTGATGCTTGTCAATAATGAGGCCTTCTGCTCCCGAGACGCGGGAGAGAAAAGAAGCTCCCCTCCTTGCTCCCATGACAAAGGCAGCAGTGGCCAGAGCATCAGCTGCCATGCCTGAAGAGGCTTTCACAGTGACACTGGCAACATTGTGCACTGGAGCACCTGAAGTAGGAGAGATGAGGTGGTGAAACATTTTCTCGCGATCGAAGAAAACTTCATAGTTTCCGGAAGTGGCCACAGCACCGGAGTCGAGCCGGATTTCATCCAGGCATTTGTTGCGATGCCAGGGATTTTGAATGGCGATCTTCCAGGGGTTCTTTTTGCCTTTGCCGCCGTGCACCACAATGTCTCCCCCGGCGTTGATGAGAGCATGCTGGATGCGATTTTTCTGCAGGACCTGCATGGCCTGGTCAATAATATATCCTTTGGCAATGCCGTCTAGAGTGACTCCCATGCCGGCTCTTTCAAAAGAGATTGCCTGTTTCTGCATCCTGAGATGCGCACTGCCGATCCTGGTCTTTACCTCCAGGAGCGCCTCGGCAGTGGGAGGTGTTTGGCGAGTTCGGAAACTCTCTCGATAGAGATCCACAAGCGGTTTCACAGTGATGTCAAAGGCACCACCACTCAATTGGTAATAAAGAAGCGAGGCAGCGAATACGGTCATCACTTCAGGAGGAACGCCGCTGACAACCCCGCTGTCGTTCAGACGTCCGATATAGGAGTTGTTCTGGAATCTGTTCATAAAGGCAGTGAGGCGATTGATTTCGGCGAAGCTTTCTTCGAGGGCCTCTTCTGCCTGTGCTGGAGATGGATGGAAGACGATCATGTTTACCACCGTTCCCATGGCCAGCCGGCTCTTGCTGACTTTGTGGAGGGAACGGTCAAATTTCACTGCTTCCGAGGGTAGAGGAAAGTTCATGCTGAGGGCGGTGAGTCCCAGAGTGCCGCTGAGGGCGAGGAAGTGTCTGCGGCTGATGTGGTGTCTGCTCTCTGAAAAAGATTCTTTCATTGCCTGCCACCTCATTCGTTTGCAATTGCTTTGTTGGTCTGCTCAGTGGCCAGAGCATGTGTTGCCGCTTTGGCCTCAGGTGTTTCAGCCTCCTGACCCATCACTTTTGCCACCAACTTGTAGAGACTCTTGAGCGGGATGTCAGCCGGACAGACTTCCTCACAGAGACCGCAGTAAATGCACAAGGAACGTCCTACCATGTGAATGGCTCTGGTCATTAGAAAATTAGGATTGGCTGGCGGGATTTCGCCACGCGGGATGAGGGAGGCTTCCTCGAGAGTACATTCGTCGCAGTAGCACACAGGACAGATGTTGCGGCAGCCGTAGCACTTGACGCAGCGGTCGAAGGTGTCGAACCATTCTTGCAGTTCTGCCAGGATGTCCACCCCGGTTGTGGCAGCTGCTTTGTCTCCTCCAAAAGGGAGTGCAGGTTCTCCAGCCACGGCAGCGTCCGGATACGGCTTCCAACAACCGTGTTTTTGGGCAAGTTCAGACGGACAGCAGAAACCCACCGGGATTACTCGGTCCCGGTGCAGTTTGCTGACTGCAAAGAGTTGCTGCAACCCCCTCTCGTCGCATCCTCTGACCAGCACGGCAAAGGTGTCGGTGGGGTATTTATGTGCAAGCTTCGTCAAGATCTTATCCAGGGGATAGCGACTGTCTCCTTGCTCCCGGTAGTCGGCTAGAGACAAACTATCAAGTTCTTCAGCCTTGGTGAAAAGATGGGGGCCTACGTGCGAGTCGTGTTCTCTCAAGGCAAGAAAGCCCTTGATTTTCCCCTCGGCAAACAGATTTGCTACATACTCTTTGATGGTGTCTTTCATCAGCTTTCCTTGATTAATCTGGTAATCTTGGGAATGGTTTCTCCAGTGTGCCCGAGTCTTCGGTCTTTTCTTTTCACTAGAAGAAAGGCGAGCCCGAAAAAAAGGGCTCCGCCCATGAAAGAGGACAGTTCCGAATCCATGTTTAGTTTTGGGGCTAGTTGTTGGCCTAAGGCGGCGCCAGTTATGAGGGCCAGGATGGGAAACATGTACACCAGAAAAGACAGTTTCACCAGAGACTGCTCTTGCAGAGTCAACAGTACCTGATCTCCTACCTTGGCATTGATTATATTGATGGCTTCAACTTCCATCTCTTTGCCGCCGCCGAGGACTTTGCAGGCGCCGTGCGAACTGCATGATTCACACATGGTACTTCTCTTGGTGACCACCCAGGCTCTATTGCCCCTGGTTCTCTTGACTGTACCTTCTTCGTTCAACACGATATTAGCAACCTAAAAATAGTCGGCAGGGTTGAATACCAGGGGAGCTGCTTCCTGGTCTAAAATTTCTGCTTCAGTAACCTGGCCGACAAACAGGGTATGGTCACCTATGTCTATGGTCTCAACCACGTTACAGTCTATGTATGCCAGAGCTTGGGGCAACAAAGGGAGGCCTGCTGCAGTGTGCTCGATATCTATTCCCTGGAATTTATCTACCTGCCGCCCGGTGGTAAAGCCGAAACGGGCTGCCAGGTCCACCTGATCTTGCCCCAGTACGTTAACGGCAAACTGACCGCTGCGGACAATCATGCCGTGGCATTTTCTCAAAGGGGCAATGGCGACACCAATAAGGGTTGGTTCATAAGAAAGTTGCGTGAGCCACGATCTGGTCACCCCATTGATCTGCCCATTGTCAGCAGTGGTGACGATGTATACCCCATTGGTAAGACACTTCATTACGATATTTCGCATCTTCGCTCCTGCTCAGTACTCAGGGGATTTGCGCCTCCAGTTACTTTCCCCTCCTCCTCCGCTGCTTCCTGTGTGAGTAGAGAGTCGCCGCCAACTCCAATCAGGCGCCTGCCGAAGCCCGCCTCAGAGTCTTCAGTGGTACCTGCTGCGCAGGTAGCAGATGAGTCCGCAGTTCAGACATCTTGCCGCCTCTGTTAGTGCCATCTCTTCTGTGAGTCCCAACTCTATTTCCAGAGAAGGATCGACAAGTTCTTCAGCCGGACGTTCGGGCATTTTTTGGCGAGGTGCAGCTGGCTGCAATGCTACCAGACGGCTGACGTCCAGCACGTCTGTATCCGGCGTGATCATGTGTGGTGGTGGCAAAACCTCTTTGCCGGTGAGAAACAGATGCGTGGAGGCGGCTGCCCGCCGGCCAGCGCCAATTGCTTCCACCACCGAACGGTAATCGGTCACAGTGTCTACACTTGTGAAGACTTCCTGGCGGACAGGCCTCGGTACATGATGATACGGAGAAATGGTACGCCAGCGTATAGGCGAGCCCTCATCTTCGCCAGTTGGCACTCGGACAAATATCATCTCTGGCAGGCGACCAATGGCAGCGATGATGGTGTCTGCTGCTATGAGGCTCTCTTTTGAGCGTACAGGTCTTGCCGTGCCGTTTCCAGATGGAACCGTTGTCAGGGCGAGGTGTGTGAGCCGATTCTCCTCGCCCAGGAGCCTGGTAAGCGTGGTCTGGAAATGAAGGGACACGGACTCTTCCGCCATTTTGGCAAGATCGCTGTCAGAAAGTCCCAATTGGGCCTGTGGTCGTTCGAAGATGATATCCACCGATTCGGCACCAATTCCTCTGCATTTGCGTGCCAGGTCCAGGGCCATTTCACCACCACCCACGATGACCACCCGCTTGCCGAGCTGAACCTGGGTACCCTGAGCCAGTGCGAGAGACAGGGGTAGCAGCAGATAGAGGCCAGGTACAGGCTGCTCCAGGCCTGAGTTGCGCATAAGAATGGCGTCCCAGCCTCCAGTGGCAAGTATTACCGCCTGGTAATCCTGCTCGAGCAGCCCAGCAATAGTAAAATCACGACCGAGAACCTGGCCAGTTCGGGCTTCCACGCCAAGTTCGAGAATGCCATTTATATCCCAGTCTATGACGTCCCGCGGCAGACGAGACTCTGCTATAGCCTTGCGCAGTAGTCCTCCCAGTTCCGGCATGGCCTCAAAGATAGTGGGTGAGTGCCCCAGACGAGCCAGGAAGCAGGCCGTGCTCAATCCCTCTGCTCCCCCTCCCACCACTGCCAGCCGCTTGCCAGTGTCTGGTGCTTTGAACAACTCGATCCTTTCGCCGCTCTGTCTCTCATGATCCGCCACGAATCGCTTCAAGTAGTTGATGGCAACTGGTTCATCATGAAGATTTCGACGACACTCGAATTCGCAAGGATGAGGGCAGATCCGACCGCACACCATAGGAAGTGGATTACGTTCCTTGATGATTCTGAGCGCTTCTCTGTAGTTGCCGAGAGCTGTCTGGCGGATCTGTTCAGGTATGTTGATTCCTGCCGGACAGGTTCGTTGACAGGGTGCAGTGCACTCATCAGTGGTGTACTCGCCGAGGATGCGATCGGTAACTGAGGTCAGGGCGATGATTCCTTTCGGACAGGTCCGCACACAAGTGCCACAGCCGGTGCAGAGGTGCTCGTCCACCACAGGAAGACCATCATCTCCCATGGACAGCGCTTCAAAGGGGCAGGCCTTGACGCATGAGCCCAGACCGATACAGCCTATGGGGCACTCCTTGGGACCGCCCGCCAGCAGTACGGCAGCCCGACAATCGTCTACCCCGTCGTAGATGTACTTGAGGTCTGCCTCTTGCACACTGTAGCGGCAGCCGATATGGGCAATCTGCGGCTCCCGTTCTTCCACTTCCACGCCAAGGATCTCTGCCACCCTGGCATGCACTTCAGGACCGCCTCCAACGCAACAATTAGGGGCCAGCTTTCCTAAGACGATGGCCTGGGCTGCCGCACTGCAGCCCGGCATGCCGCAGCCGCCACAATTTGCACCAGGCAGGGCTTCTTCCAATTCTTCCACTTTGGGATCGATGTAGACGTAGAAAACTTTGGAGGCTATGGCTAAACCCACACCCGCCAGCAAGCCGAGCCCTCCTATTGCTAAACCTGCGGTAATCATCCTTGCAACTCCTCAGTTGATAATTGTTATTTTACCAGGCCTGTAAAGCCGAGAAAAGCCAGGGAAAGAAGGCCCACAGTAATCATGGCAATGGGCATGCCGACGAATGGCCGGGGTATTCTGGCCATGGGATACCGCTCCCGCACGCTGGTGAGCAGGATCAAGGCCAAACTGTAACCCACAGATGAGGCAAAGGAGAAAACCACAGTCTTCATAAAGCTGAATTCCGACTGGATGTTGATGATGGCAATACCCAACACGGCACAGTTAGTAGTAATCAGCGGCAGATAGATACCGAGAGCCTTGTAGAGAGCCGGTACGGACTTTTGCAGAAACATCTCCACCAGCTGGACCAGGGCAGCAATTATGAGAATAAAGGCAATGGTTTGCAGGTACTCCAGGTTCAAAGGATCCAGGATAGCGTATTGCACTATCCAGGTGATCACTCCTGCAAGGGTTATGACAAACACCACAGCCATACCCATGCCGGTGGCAGTGTCCATTCGTTGTGATACACCGAGAAAGGGGCAGTTGCCGAGATACCTCGCCAGAATAATGTTGTTTACCAGGATGGCACTTACAATCAGCAGTAAATAATCAGACATGACGGGCCACTCTCCTGTTCGAATGTTGGCGTCTATTCATGAACAACTGTAGCATGCGGAAGATGCTTCCAGGCTCACGCGTGTTTCTTGCGACTGACCAGATTCATCAAACCCAGCAAAGCTCCCAGACAGACAAAAGCGCCAGGAGCCTTTACCATGAAGGCAAAGGGTTCGAAGCTGGCCCACATGATGTGGGCGCCAAAAATGGTGCCATTTCCCAGAATTTCACGAATACTTCCCAGCACCGTAAGAGAAATGGTGAAGCCCAGACCGATGCCGAGACCGTCGGCAATAGAGTGGGCGACAGGGTTTTTGGAGGCGAATGCTTCTGCCCGGCCGAGGATGATGCAGTTGACGACAATCAGCGGGATAAATATGCCGAGTATCTTGTAAAGGGGATAGAAATAGGCCTGCATCAGAAGTTCTACCATGACCACAAACGACGCTATCACTACAATGTAAGCGGCAATCCTTACCTTGCTGGGAATAGCTTTACGCAGCAGGGAAATGAGCAAATTGGAAAACACCAGCACGAAGGTGGTGGCAAGCCCCATGCCCACACCATTCTTGGCTGCAGTGGTTACCGCCAGAGTAGGGCACAGACCGAGCACCAATCGAAAGGGTGGGATGTCTCGCCACAATCCTTTGGTGAATTCATGGACTAGGCTCATGGTTTGAAGGCCTCCTTCTTGATTGCAGCAAATTCCTGCAGTGCTTTGTCTACGGCTGTGACCACACCCCTGCTAGAATAGCTGGCACCGCTCACCGCATCCACCTGGCCGCCGTCTGCTGTGAGCTTTGCTGTTTGCAGATCCAGTCCAGCGAACTGTTCCGTGAATTGGGGCTCGGTGATGCGGGCTCCCAGGCCGGGAGTCTCGGAGTGACTCATTATGCTGATGCCGCTGAGTTTGGCGTTGGGGCCAACCCCTACCATAACCTCGATCATGTCGTGGTATCCTTTGGCTTTGGAGGCGTAAGCCACTCCCAGGACCTTGCCGCCTTTTTTAGCCGGGAAAACGGTTACCTTCAGAGGATGGCCTTCCTCGTCTTTGCCCACTATTACCTCCAAGCGGTCCTGAATTGGATCGTTGTCGTAGTTGAAGCTACCCAAGACCGCTTTTATAGAAGGTTCCTGGACATACTTGAGGAGCTGGTACTCTCTGGGAGCAACCGTGGCCTTGTTTACATAAGACAACACCACTCCGGAGGTGGTGCAGATTACCGTCAGAACCACAACCATTCTTACCAGATCACGCAACTTCTCTCACCCTCCCGTAGACTCGCGGCCGTAGCCGGTCTAACAGCGGCACGGCAGCATTCATGAAAAGTATGGCAAAGGCCACACCATCAACGTATCCACCCCAAAAGCGGATAATCATGGTGACCAAGCCGCACCCTATGCCAAAGACAATCATGCCTGGAGCAGTAACAGGTATGGTGCCTTTGTCTGTGGCAAGGAAAAAGGCCCCGAACACCAGCCAGCCACTGAGAAGATGAATGGTGGGATTGGCATATTGCTCAGGGTCTATCAGCCAGAAAATCAGGCCGAAAATCCAGGCGGAGGCAAGAAAGCTTACAGGTATATGCCAGGTTATAATGCCGCGCCACAAAAGGTAGACACCGCCAATGAGAGCAGCCACTATGCACACCGTACCTATAGTTCCCGGCACATTACCAAGAAAGAGATCTCTCCAGGGGAGGTCCAGCAGAGCATCCACCCCGTCGATCCGCATCACCTCTAGAGGCGGATATTCAATGTAGCCTCCGGCCTCCAACCAGAAGCGGGGTTCGGGCATGGCCCAGGTGGTCATTTGAGCGGCCCACGAAATTCTGACAATGGCCCATCCCACTAGGACCGCATTGAAGGGGTTGTTGCCCAATCCACCGAAAATCTGCCGGCCGAGGAGGACCGCAACAGCAGTTCCAACCACGGCAGTCCACCAGGGCAGTTCCGGTGAGCAGAGAAGGGCGAAAAGCAATCCCAGGAGCACACTGCTGCCGTTGGTCAAGGTAATTTTTCTTCCCATGATTCGCTCAGCGCCGGCCTCACAGACAACCGCTGTGGCCACACAGATGACAATGAGCTTTACTGCTGCAAAGCCAAAGTAAAAGACGCCGGCAAGAGCAACAGGTATAAGAGCCAGCAGGGTGTGGTACATGATACTGGCGGTGGTCCTAGGATGTTGAATATGAGGGGCAACGGAAACCCGCAGCATTGGCTTATCCATTTGCCTGTCCTCCCTCCCTCAGAGCTAGTTCTCGTTTCCCCAGCCGCAGCAGCTGCAGCAAAGGTCTCTTGGCCGGGCAGACGTAAGCACAGATTGCACATTCAATGCAATGAAACAGGTATTTTTCTGCTGCATCATCGAACATGCCATATTCACAGTATCTTGCCAGTTCATTGGGTAGCAGCCGCACAGGGCAATACCTATGACAGACGCCGCAGTTGATGCAGGAGTCGGTAGAGAAGCGGCTGACTTCCCCGGCTGTCTGCAGTATCAGCGTGTCGATTTCTTTTGTCAGCGGGATATCCAGACTGGAAAGAGCAAAGCCGGTCATGGCACCGCCCGCGATCACCTTCGCAGGTTCTGCGGTAATACCCGGCAGGTAGTCGAGCAGCTCTTTGATAGGTGTACCCACTCTTACAGAAACATTTGTTATATGAGACAAGCCCCCACCGGAGATGCTCACCATTTTCTTTATCGGGGGTTTGCCTTTGGCTGCTTCTGCCAAATTTACCAGAGTGACCGCGTTGACGACTGCGGCGCCCACATCTCGTTCTTCACCATCCGGCAGAGGGATTTCTCTACCAGTAAGTTGTTTGATCAATATGGGGGGGAGACCTAGAGGGTACTTGTCCTTGCCGTGGAAAAGTTCTACTCCGAGTTCAGTCAACCTGGTAGCCAGCGTGGGCTCCAGAGGACCATTGCCGGTAATTGCCAGGATGATTCTGGCATCGCCCACCACCTTCTTCAGGAGCTGCAAACCGGCGAGCAGTTCGTTGCTGCGCAAATTGAGTACAGCCCTCCGCAAGGCCATGCCAGGCTCCGCATCAATGGCGTTGACTATGAGGGTGTCCACTTCTTTGGCTGGGGGAATGCCTACCAGGAAAGTATATTCTTTTGTCGGGCTCGGCGCGGCAAATTTGGTATGGAGGGCAACAGCAGGTGGTCCGCTGTCCATCACACCCATCTCTTTAATGGCATCCAGTATTGCAGAGCGGTCAGTCTCCTGAGAAAGCTCAGGATAAGGTCTCTTTTCCTGCCAACCATCTTTGCCATCCGACTCGATAATTACTGAAAGGATTTCATCACCTTTCTCATTGGGCCATGGGCGGATGGCCGTCACCTTGCCGGATATGGAGGCGTGCACTGGCGCAACCGTAAAGGCTGTGCTCCGGCCCACCAGCTGACCAACAGCTACCTGGTCGCCGACAGCCACTACTGGTTCGCAAAGGCTGCTGGCATCAGACCCCATGGGAAGTATGACCTTTTGGGGAGGTGGGGCTTCCTCTATGCCGGGGCTTGCTAGATTCGTTGCAGGAAGGAACACGCCGCGAAAAGATGTTTTCATACCCATAGCCTACCTTTACAGGGATTCGAGCTATTATCCGGGAGTCACACTGTCCGGAGCATAGTACTGTAAACGACCTAAATGAAGTCTTGGCTCAGAGGAAAAGGAAATCAGCACCATTGCAGTGGCTTTACAGGGAAGATTGTTTAGTCAATGAAGGCAAATGTATTTAAATTCCAACAAAAATCCTAAAGCTGATCGTGTGAATACATTCTCAATCTTTTTACGTAGCATATATAAATCACACCCTCATTGCAGAGTCAAGAACATTTTTTCACGAGCAGCTCGGCAGCGGCTGACAGCATAAAAGGGCTGCAGCCAGCAAATTGAAAACACCTTCTGCTGGCACACAATTTGCGTCCACTTTGCCATCTAAGAGAGAGTCTTTGCGATGCCGTTGGGTTTTTGTATGTCGGTGAGGACAAAAGGGGTGAAACAGTCTCCACATTCGAGGCATAGGTGTGCTTTCCACTTGCCACGGCTGCACAACATTCATATGCGGCTGGCGACCCAGGTTGTGGTGAGTCTCACTTTTTTGATGGCTGCAGCCATGCTGCTCATCGGGGCGGTAATGATAAAGATGAATCAACGAGATCTGCTACAGGCCAAGGTGTCAGAAGCACGGCTCATTGGATATTTTCTGGGGGACATGCTTGCGGAGCAAAAGAGGCAGCAAGTAAGGGCTTCCTCTATGCGGCGGAACTATCCCGGATTGCCTGCTGCTCCCCAGTGCTGGCAACACTCCTGCTGGCAGATAACAGTCATTGATAGCAGTGGCAAGATCATCCACTATGCAGGGGACATGAAAGGCGACTCACCTGCTCTAATCTCCAGGTTGAATCTTACCATGCGGCTGGGGGAGGAGCGCATTCTCTTTCCCCCCGCTCAATCGATTCTGCCGCTATTCTTCCCGGCAAAACTGGTGGTGGATCTGCCGCTGTTCCAGAATGGCAGGAGTATTGGCGCGGTCCATTTGGAAAATAATTTGCAGCATGTCCGTGCCACTCTCTGGCGTTCCCAAAAGTTGATGCTTCTTTTTATTTTCCTGGACGGCCTGGTTTTTATAAGTTTTGGCAGCTTCATTTTTTCCAGGATGGTGGTGCGGCCGATAAAAGAACTGGTGAAAACTGCTGAAGTTTTTCAAGAAGGGGACAAACTGCCCGAGCCGCCCGCAGCAACGCGCAGCGAACTGGGCAAGCTTTCGCGGGCCCTGAACCGCCTGCTGGATCGTTTGGGCGAGAATCAGGAGCAGTTGCGCACTCACATTACTTCTCTGGAACAGGCTAATCTGGAGTTGCAGAGAGCCCAGAAAGAGATTCTCATGAGTGAGAAGATGGCTTCGGTCGGTCGTCTGGCTGCAGGCATTGCCCATGAGATCGGCAACCCGATCGGCATAATACTCGGTTACCTGGAGCTGTTGCGCAGAGAGGATACAGATGAAGAAGAACGATTAGAGCTGCTGGAGCGGATGGCAAAAGAAATTCAACGCATCCATCAGATCATCAGGAGACTTCTGGACTTTTGTAGACCAGGTTCGACCGAGATGGGCTCTATTTCAGTACATGGAATTCTTCTGGAAACTCTGTCCATTGTGAAGCCGCAATTCAATACCCAGGGCATAGAGACAGTTGTAGACTTGCGGGCTTCCAAGGACATGGTGTTGGCCAATGCAGATCAACTCAAACAGGTCTTTCTCAACCTGCTGGTAAATGCTGCAGACGCCATGGCGGAAACAGCAGCAAGAAAAGGTGGTCATCAACTGCGGCTCGAGACCCTGGACGTCACAGGAGAGAACAGCTTGCGATCTGCCAGTGACAGCAAGCCGCTGCGGCGTCACACCGATCCTCCTTCAGCGGACTACCGACAGTTGCGGCAGCTGCACCGCACCAGGGCCACCGACTGGATCGAAGTGAGGATTTGCGATACTGGTGTCGGCATTGTCCAGGAGGATCTACAAAAGGTATTCGATCCCTTTTTCAGCACAAAAGAACCTGGCAAAGGAACGGGTTTGGGACTGTCAGTGAGTATGCAAATCGTGGAAGCCATAGGCGGACGGCTGCAGATGCAAAGTACATTTCAGAATGGTACTACCGTAATAGTCAGACTGCCTCTAGGCGGCAGTGAGAGGAAAGGGGATACACTGCATTGCGGTATTGCGGTCCATGGTTTGAAAGATGGCGTGCAGATTGAGCGGAGTAAGAATTGCTGAGAAGCGAGGTATTGGGGCATTGCTGGAACACCCCTGTTGCAGGATCTGGGCTGCTGTATATGCCTGAGAAAATCCTGAATGATCATGGCTAAGCTTTGGCTAGCAGTCGAGGTATGAAAATTGAGGCAGAAAAGAATTCTCATAATAGACGATGAGGAGAATATGCGTCACATGCTGACCGTGCTCCTCGAAAAGGAAGGGTATGCTGTTACCAGTGCGGCCAACGGCAAGGATGGCCTGGCAAAAGCTGAGACTACTGCTTTTGATGTTATTCTCTGCGACCTGAAAATGCCTGTTCTCGATGGCATGAGTTTTCTTAAAGAATTTCAACAAACTGGCATTGATTCGACCGTCATCATGATGTCCGCCTATGGTACTCTTGACATGGCTCTGGAGGCGATGAAGCTGGGAGCCTACGATTACGTGTCCAAGCCGTTCAAGACAGATGAGGTGCTTCTCACCCTCAAGAAAGCAGAAGAACGGGAGCGGCTGCGTCGCGAAAATCAACGGCTGCAAAAGAGTGTAAAGGAGCGCTACAGTTTTGCTTGTATGATTGGCCGCAGTGCTGCCATGCAAGAGATCTTTGCAACAATTGAACGAATTGCCGCCTACAAAAGCACGGTCCTCATCACTGGCGAAAGTGGCACCGGCAAAGAATTGATTGCCAGGGCCATTCACTACAACTCGCCGCGAGCACGACAGCCACTGGTGACGGTGAATTGTGGTGCCATTCCTGAAACGCTACTGGAGAGTGAACTCTTTGGTCATTGTAAAGGGGCATTTACAGATGCTGCCAGCAATAAATTGGGGCTGTTCGCTGAAGCAGATGGCGGCTCTATCTTTCTCGACGAAATTGGTGAACTGCCTCTGGCCCTGCAGGTAAAACTTCTGAGAGTGTTGCAGGAAGGAGAGTTCAAAAGACTCGGTGATACCAGGACCATGAAGGTGGATACCAGAGTTATCGCAGCCACCACCAAGAACCTGGCCTTAGAGGTGAGTGAGGGCCGTTTTCGTGATGATCTCTACTACAGGATCAATGTGCTGCAAATTTGTGTACCGCCTCTGCGGGACCGGCGCCTGGACATTCCTCTGCTAGCGAACCACTTTATTGATAAGACAAGAGAACGGCTGGGATGTGAGGCAAGAGAGCTGAGTCCGCAGGTCATGCGGACCCTGCAGCAATACCCATGGCCCGGCAATGTGCGTGAACTGGAGAACGTCATTGAACGGGCCATGATTATGGCGCAAGGGAAAAGAATAGAAGTGGATGATTTGCCACCGGAAATAGTGAATTCCAAGGGCACTGAATTTCAGCCGCAAGAGGAGGCCGACCTGTCGATCAAGGCTGCCAGCCGATTGCTCGAAAAAAACCTCATTCAACGGGCGCTGGAGAAAACGGGAGGCAATCGGACTCAGGCGGCGAGACTTCTGGAGATCAGCCACCCGGCCCTTCTTTACAAGATGAAGGCCTATGGTCTCGGTGATTCCCAAAGGGGATGAATCGCTGCCACTTCTAGATGGGGCAGCTGGCTGGCAGGAGATCGGCGCAATGACAAAATTTTGCCATCAAGAGAACGGGCAAGATAAGTGTCACGGTGAAAAGAGTTGCCGCCAGTAGTAGATGTGGACATCATTGGTGACGCTGGCTGGCAATGTCTTGCTCCCACCCTGCAGTCCCACCAGAACTGTTGGCGTATCCTGGAGCACAGCTATTGTTGCAGAGGATGGCATAGACTCTCCGATGACAACAGAGCGATCCTCTTTGGTGAGGTCAGAGTTGGACTCGTCAAAATTGATTACAGCTGCTCCGGTCCTGTAGTCTAGAGCATAGAGACGAGCCGTTCCCTTGTTGGGCTCCGCACAGGGGTCAGAAGGTGGAAACAGTGTGGGGTCGGGAGGCGTGTAGGTGGTGAAATAGACTCCGCCGTCATAAACAACCGGAGTTGAGACCATCTTTTCGCCCAGGTGTTCCAGGCGGATGTACCAACCTTTATTGTTGGGGTCGCTGAGTGTGGCCCTGATGCTTTCCTTCTGAGCTGCAGTGCCCACCTGGATAAGGTCCTGGGTCACATCGAGGAGCTGGGACAGGGTGATGGTGCTAAAGGTCCCGATAGGTTCCCAATAGTTTTTTATCACATAGAATCCATTGGTGTATGAGGTGTCCATAGGGTGGGCCCTGTCGCCGGTACCGATGAAGATGTACTCGCCGAAAACTTCTTCTGTGGCATCCGGGGCATGGAAAAACTTCTTTCCCAGTGTAAATGTCTGAGCGCCGACCACCAGGGAGTCGGGCAGTTCGAAGAGCTTTCTCTTTTCCCAGTTGCCGTCGTAGTCGTCATCGCGAAAAGCAAAAAGGTGACCGCCAAGGTCTGCGGCATAAATCCGGTTCATGAAACCGTCGCCATTGCTGTCCACCCCAGTCAAATCCACAATAGCATGGGTCATCACCGGGGTGCCGCCTGCGTCTGTCCAGTTGCCGCCATTTATGTTGATAATGCTCACCTGGCCATCCGTAACTCTGACGGCAAATACAGCTTTGCCCACCGAGTCTGAGGAGGGAGGAGGTTCTGCATCCTCGCCGGGGTCATATCCCCCTGCCAGAAGAAATACCGTGTCTACTGGATTTCCTGCATTGCCGGTTTTTATGTCGTGGATCTCCGGTTTGCTCCATGACTGCCCGAGTCTTGCTGCTGGACCGTCAGCACTGCCGTCATTGTTGCCATCAAGTGCTTCGAGGTAGCTTGGACCGATCTTGTAGAGCCATGTTGGCGTTAGCGGATCAGTGATATCCAGGGCATAGTAGTGGTTTCCGCCTCTTCGCTCTCCAAAAATTATAATTTTCTGTCCAGCGTCTTGATAAACTACAGGTGAGGCATCCACAAAATAGTCGTGGTTAGCGTCCAGGAGCATTTGCAGTCTGCTCAGTTGATTTGGAGGTACAAAACCCCAGGCTTCTGAACCGTTGGCATCATCGAAGCAGTGCAGCATGCCGTCGTTGCCGCCAGCAAAGATGTAGGAGTTAACTTCGGCTGGCTGGGCCAGGCCGTCGCCATTCAGGTCATTCCAGTAGTCCACAATTGCAGGCTGAGAGTGGATGAAGTCTCCCAGGAGCCATTCTTTACCCACACCGTAGACCTCGTCCAGTACTGCCTGAACTCCAGCGGTGGGGTAGCCGAGAAGTTCGCTGGTGATCATGGGGTTTGTGCTGGACAGAGCGTTCTGGGGGGCAGTGAGATTGGTGTTGGGCAAGGCCGGAGCAGGCGGGTTTTCTATGTAGGTAATGAGGGTGCGGTTGGCAGCCCCCAGGGACTTGAGAACCTCGCCGGCCCCCCCCATGGCCACTTCAGGACCGTCGTAAGAAGAGGACCAGAAAGACTGAGTGCCGTACATTATCTGGCCGTCTGCATCCAGGAGAGATTGATTGTTCTGGTCGAGGACTTGGCCGGCAGAAGAAATGGTGTATTTCTTTATGTTTCCGAGCCAGTTGCCACCAGCTGCCGTCTTGAAGAATCCCAGGTAGACTCTATTGCCGGCAAAGGCTCCCACTCCATGTGCGGCTGGGACTGCAGGGGCAAGAAAGACAGCATTGTTTCCCCGTGCAAAAGAGAGTTCATTGGCAGCTTTGATCTCAGAGAGCAGGTGGCGCAAGGCCATGTTCAGTGTGGCTGAATTGGTGGCGCTAAAATAGTCGCCTCCACCATTGGCTGCGGCATCTTTCAGAAGCTGACTATCATGGCGAAATCCTATGGTGTGGACTGTTATGGTCTGCTTTTCGAAGTCGCCCACAGTCCCGAGGCTGGAGTTGCAATCATTTTCGTGGAGATACTTGGCTACGTCGTCGAGATAATCGGAACCGTAGTCAGGGTAGCTGCCGGGGTCGTTGCCATCGGCGTCATAGTCTCCTATGGTGTCTCCATTGATGTAGGCACCGGTGGTGAGTTTGGTGTCGAGGTCATAGGTAGATTCACTGTCAGCTAGGATGATGATGTGGTTTTGCTGACAGCGGTGCTGAATGGGACTAGTATAGGTGGTGCCACTGTTGAACCAGCTCGCCATGCCGGCAAAGTAGAGGCCAGCCTCGGCAGCGGTTTCTGCCAGCGGAGTCCAGGTGGAAGCGGTCAAGGCGTTCATGTTGGCGATCAGGGTGCTCTTGTCTGTGCCACAGCCCCCCACCAGATATCCCCCCTGGCTGTAATTGAAGGCCATGAGCCCAAAGTTCACCTCAGGCGTGTTGTTGATGAGGTCTGCGAAGGCCTGCTTGGCAGCGTCCAACCGGGACTGAAAGGGACCGGCTTCATACGCTGCAAAGTTGAGATAATTTCCAGTACGAAGGAACTTGGTGTCAGAATTGTTGCTGCTGCAGGCAAAGTTAGCAGCAGCGTCCATGAGGGAGCCCCAGGCCTCACCGGCGTTGATGAGTTGATCTTTGATTTCGGGGCAGGAAATGTCATTGGTGCTGCTGGCAACAAGTTGCCAGGTGTCCCAGGATATTCGTTGATATACTGCATTGGTATTATATCCCGCGTTGGGATACAGTACACTTGGATCATACGAGGCGGATGGTACGTCAACCGTGCTCATGCTGGTGGAGTTGTCAAAAATGATAAGCACATTAGGATTTGGTGGGGCGGGCATGCTGGTGTACATGATGGTATCGTCTGCCAGAGTCAGCGTGGGAATACTGTATAGAAAAAGGGAGAGTATGATTAGCAGGCGTTTCATGGCAGTTACTCCTCGACCGCTTCCCCGGAGTAGAGCAAGCAAGTGGGGCTGGCACCTTGTCAGTACTTGTTGAATACCTTGTATAGTCCTGCCTGAATCCTGGTGTTTCCCGTGGATGAAGTCGCTGTGATGCCATAGCGTCGGGCCTCGAAATGTTTCAAACTGAAGCCCGATCCCGGTGGAGAAGAAGAAATGTGTGGCTGCGAAGGCAGGTCGTTGGCCGCATTGCTCAGAGAACCTATGGGAGTGTTCGAACTTTCAATGCATCTCAGTTCCACAGTACCATCATTACTGCCGTCTCCGTCAAAATCCACTGCGCTGGTGTAATATGCTCCGGTTTCGCCCGCTGCGAGAAAAGATTCCGTCAACCAGGCAGTCCTGTCCTCGAGGGTAGCAACGAGCACTGACTCGGCGTCGTAAAACTGTCTGGCAAGCTGTTTTTCATTTTGAGCGATCTTCATTTCTGTATCGGATGTATTGAGAGCTGCGATGCCAATGATAGAAATTGCCGCCAGCATCAGCAGAGCGAGCACCAGCACCATGCCCTTTTGTTCTCGCCAGAGACAACTTGTTTTGGAAAACACGATCATGCTGCCTGTCCTGACAAGTTGCGGCAGAGCACCCTCGTAGTGAAGGTCCTGTCGAACAACTTCCCCTTGGCGTCCTTATCCTGCACAGTCACAGCGATTTCGACGGCTTTGATGAGTTGCAGATCGTCACTTGCCACCGGGGTAGCAAGGCTATTGCCCTGAATGTCGAGGTAACTGAAGTTGAGGCTGCTCACCTTGTCCAGCAAATTTTGAGTGGCTTCACTTGCCGTCCCCTGATAAAGAATGCGCTGCAAGGTATTGCCATTCAAATGGTAGGTGATTTTTTCACTGTCCGTTTCGTCAATGGTACCATTTATGTTGAAATCTGCAGTGAACGTCACAGTGGTGTCCGCAGCCTGGAGTACACCAGCAGATGCGGTGCCCAATGGGTCCAGTCCTGCCATGCGGATCTCCTGTACCATGAAATGCAGGCCAATGCGGGCCGCCTGCTGGGCGTCGGCAATTCTATCCTGGGTGCGATAGGAGCGGTCAGCAGAAATAAACACACCATAGACAGACGACACCACCAGGGCCATGATGGCAAGAGCAAGCAGGATTTCCAGGACGGTGAAGCCCTTGTCGCCAGGAGGAGCGCTTGCATCTGCCCACAGGGCTGAATATGGCAAAGAGGCTCTTTTCCGGATCATTCTCCATTTCCGCGGGTGAGGGCACGCAGAACCACACTATGGGTTCGACCTGCTGCCGTCCAACTGACATTTACTTCCAACAAGCGTGTGCTTGCTGTGGGCCCCGGCCTCACAGTCCAGAAGCGGTCGAAACTGCCGCCAGCAGCCCCGGTTGCGTCCAGGCCGCTTTCACTGCCGTCTGTAAGGTCGGCCACATCTGCCACACTTTTCAGTTCTTCCAGCTTTGCCTGCGCCAGGTAGGTACAAACGGTAGTCTCATTGCTGAAGCTGTTTTCCTGGATGGCAGAGACTTGCATAGAAGCCACTGCCAGGATGCCAACGGCAAGAATGCTGACTGCCGTCAATACTTCCAGGAGAGTAAAACCACTCTTTGCAGACACTGGCAGAACCTCGTGACTGGAGTCCAACGGTTGTCTGTTCAAGGGATAGTGATGCGCCCAACCACATCCACCTGTATGGTTTTGCTGTGGTTGAGGGTATTTCTCAATTCTATCCTACCTGAATCCAGAGGGCCACCACTGCTGTCATAGGGAAGGCCGCGGCTGCCAAAGCCAAATCTGTCAGTCCCGTCGAAATTCACCGCAGCAATTGTCACCTGTGCAGGCAGGCTGACGACCTTGAGGGTGGGTTCAGAGCCATCCTGCAGGCAATTCCCTGGGGTACCGCCACCCACCCCGTTGTCCGTAAAAATGGTGTAATTGTTTGCCAGGACGGAAAACTCCAGGGCTAAAGGGGTAGCCTTTCTGATGGCGAGCGACTTTGTCAATTGCATATCGGCCTTGATACCCCTTACTGCTTTACCCAGTTCCAGGTCTGGCAACCATTTTACGAAAGCAGACAGCGCCAAGGTCGCCAGCACCACAAAAATGGTGAGAACAGTGAGCAGTTCCACCACACTGAATCCTTGTCGACTGTGATCCATCCAGGTTGTAGGGTCGTCCATTCTCTGTTGACTCGATGTAGTATTTCACTGGCAGCAATCCTGCTCCTTCAGAAAAATTTATGCAACTACACCTAGTTACACTCTCTTGAGGAGGATCTGTCACCAAGTTCATATGTAAGAAATCCACAAATCATATGATGATGCTCTTGCCGAACACATTGACCTCACGTTGCTGAAAAAATAGAGCTATAAAAGCAGGGTGTATGCAGAATCGCCTTGCCACGCAAGACTGCAACAAAATACTACGGTAACCCATGAAAAGCCCCAAAAAGTTGCCTCGGATAAAAATAACACTATTCAGCCGAGCAATGCAAGTCTCACTCTAGAAATTACTCCATTTCTCAACAGCTTATCAGTGAAGATCGGTCCAGGACAGTCAAGTTGTCCACCGTGGCTAGCCGCTTGCTCCTTCCATGGAGAGGCTCAGAACAGCGGTATTATAATTAGCAGATCACGTCAAAGAAGAGCTATTATGAGATCTGTCTATTTGTGGAGCCATTGGCCATTTTCGTGTAGCCACAGCCGCACTGTGCCTGTTGAAAGGAGGCGTATGGCGAAGGTGCGCTGGCAGCGATTGTGCAGATAGATGGTGCCGCTGCTGCAGGTGCCGTTGGGGTTGAACTTGATCCGGTTTTTGTTGAATGTCACACCATCCCCTTCGCCGGCATCAACTGAATTGTTGTTGAAATCACAACTGGGGCCTCCTTCAGCAGTTGGGAAAGCCCTGTAATGACATCCGGGATATGACTCGAGTGAAAAGACAAAATCCTCAGACTCTGTCTCATCTTTGTGACCATTGCCGTTTCGGTCCTGCCACAGTATACAGACAGACGATTCAGGCTCCTCCCCCTTGGCTGCTGCAAAGTCGAGATAATGGATCGAGCAGGTCCGAATGGTTTGCATGCGCGCTCTATGAATACTGCGGACCACACATCTGGCCGCGGCGCTGAGATAGTAATTGGGCAAGATGCGCTGTGCCCAGGGGACGGCGATGCAGGTCAGTATGCCCAACAAAGAGGCCGCCACCAGCAACTGGATCAGGGTCATGCCTCTGCAGCCAAATTTCATCAGGTGCCCCTTTTGCAGATGATTGTTGGCTTGAGAGAGTTCAGGGAAGCAGGCTTGCCAGCCTGCCTCTGCCCCTTGGATGACAATGCCGAACCGGCGTGCGCCTGTCGGCTCTCGGCTGCAACCGCATAGGTGGCAGCAAGATATGGATTTCTGGGGGAAATATGGAACTGTTGGGCGCCCTACCAAAGCTACCGTTAATTCTACCTGAAAAATAGTACGATTGCCAAGCTTGAAATGTGCCTTTTAATATGTCATGTAAAAACAAGATCACTCAGGCCAGGCCCGCCTTGGAAAGCGGCCGCTCCGAGGAAGGACTACTGTGCTTGCCGAACTGCATATTCGCAACTTTGCCATTATTGATGAACTTACCGCCTCCTTCGATCCCGGGCTTACGGTAATTACCGGGGAGACAGGAGCCGGAAAATCCATTTTGGTGAACGCCATCAACCTGGTGCTTGGCAGCCGTGGCTCTGCAGAGTTGATCCGCAGCGGCAGCCAGGAGGCCACAGTTGCTGCCCTGTTCAGTCGAGATCCTCAGGGATCTGCAGAGCTGCTGGTCAAGAGGACGCTCGCTAGCAGCGGCCGGAATCGTGTCTACATTAATGGCGAACCAGCCACGGTTCAGATAATGGCGCAGCTTTGCCGCGGCCTGGTGAGCATTTCCGGGCAGCACGAACACCAGCTCTTTCTTGATCCTGCGGTGCAGCTGCAAATCCTTGATCACTACGGCGAGCTGACAGCTCAGAGGGAAAAATACAGTGGCAGTTTTGCTGCAGTGCAAGAGCTGAACAGTGAAATCAAACGGCTGCGCAGGCGCGCCAGAGAACGTCAAGAAAAACAAGAACTTCACCGCTTTCAGCTGGATGAAATTGAAAAAGCCCAGGTGAAGGTGGATGAAGAAGTGAAGCTAGAAGAGGAACGCAAGCTGCTCCGCCACGCTGAAGAGCTTCGCCAGGGAGCTGCCGAGATCCACCGCATCCTCTACGCAGACCATGCGGCAGTGGTAGGACAGCTCAGTCTCTGTGATAAACTGCTGACAGAGTTGAGCCGTCTCGACAGCAATATGCAGTCTCTGGCCAAAATGGTGGAGGATAGCCGGTTCCAGCTGGAGGAGGTGGCCTTCAGCATGAGAGATTATGCAGAAAGAGTGTCCGCCGATCCAGAGCGGCTCCAGTGGGTTGAGGAACGGCTGCACACCATAAAAGGGCTGTTGCGCAAATATGGTGGTGACAGCCGGGCGCTGCTGGCTACAGCAGAAAGACTGAGAGAAGAACTGGAGACTGTGGCGAGCGACGAAGCCGAGATCGATGCCAAGGAAAAGCAACTCGAGCTGGCCAAGAAGCGCGCCCTGTCCGAGGCAGTCGATCTCTCCCGAGCACGCCGGCAAGTGAGCCACAAACTGGAGCAGGCTGTAGCAGAAAGTCTTGCCTGTCTTGATCTGCCGGGCTGCACTGTTCGTGTGGCCTTCGATCAGGACAGAGAGCTTGCCGGGCAGGGCATCAAGGTGGACGCTTATCTGCTCGACAGCAGCGGCATCGACAGAGTGGCCTTCTTGTTTTCTGCCAATCCTGGGGAAGAGTTGAGGCCGCTGGCCAGAGTTGCTTCCGGGGGTGAACTGTCACGAGTGGTGCTGGCACTCAAAGAGCTCCAGGCCAGGGAGGGATCTCAGGAAACCTTGATATTCGACGAGGTAGATGCCGGTATCGGGGGGCGAACTGCTGAACTGGTGGGAAGACGACTCAAAGCGCTGTCAAAGAGCTATCAAGTAATATGCATCACTCACCTGCCCCAGATTGCCGCCTACGGCGATCATCATTATGTTGTCCGCAAAGAAGCCCGCCAGGGACGGACTACCACCTCCATAGCCAGGGTGACCAATGAAGAAAGGCTGGCAGAGATAGCCAGGATGCTGGGAGGAGTGAAGGTTTCAGAGAAGACTCGAGCCCATGCCCGCGAAATGCTGGAGCAGGCTCGCAGGGCCCACACTTGAGGCTGGGGATGATGGGACCGGATTGCCTCTGCTACTGTTCAGAAATACTTCACGGCAAAGTCGTCGAAATCTCCAGTGTATTCCTGCCAGTCAACTTTCACCGCAGTGACTTGCGACATGGGCGAGCCCCGATGGCACCAGCGAATCATCTCTTCCACGTCACTTTTTTCCCCTTCAAAAACCGCCTCGACTCTGCCGTCCGGGGTATTTCGCACCCAACCACGGATTCCTATTTCCTGGGCCGCCCGCTGGGTGTAGGCTCGGAAAAACACCCCCTGCACTCGCCCTGAGATGAAAACATGTGCTCTGGCTCTTGCCATTGAAACCTCCCCGGGACTGCTCTATCGCCAACAAGGCTGCAAGATGATTCCGTCAACCACAACAGACTCATTGGCGCCTCCATGGGATATTCTGATCAGGTTTCTCCTTGCTGCCGGCCGACAAGCCTGGCAAATTCTGCTTCATTGAGCAGTGGTATTCCGAGAGAGCGAGCTTTTTCTAGCTTGGAGCCGGGATCGCGGCCGCACACCACATAATCAGTATTTTTGGACACTGAGGAGCTAGTCCTGCCGCCCAGGGACTCGACGATCTGTTTGGCCTCACTTCTCTTGAAGCGTTCGAGGGTGCCAGTGAATACAAAAGTCTTATGGGCTAGCGGGCCCGCAGCAGGGGATCCTGCTGTGGCTTCTCTGGGCCGCACTCTGGTGAGGAGCCGCTCCAGGCCTTGCTGTATGGCTCGATTCGAGAAGAAGTCTACAATCGACTTTGCCACCACTGGTCCCACACCGGCAACCTTCGTGAGTTCTTCTACGGATGCATGACGGATGTCATCCAGAGAGCCAAAGGCGCGGGCAACATCGGCTGCCGTCTTCTCCCCCACATTGGGGATGCCGAGACCGTAGAGGAAGCGAGCTAGAGGCGGTTCTCTCTTCTGGTTTATGGCATTGATGAGATTGCTGGCCGAGAGTTCACCGAAGCCTTCGAGAACGGCAATCTTCTCTGTTGACAGGTCATAGACGGAGGCCAGGTCGGTAATGAGATTCTTGTCAAGAAGCAAAGCAATGGTTTTTTCCCCCAACCCTTCGATGTCCAGCGCAGCCCGGGAGGCATAGTGTCTAATGCTGCCAAGAATTTGAGCTCGACAACCAAGTCTATTGGGACATTTGTGGTAGGCTCCTTCCTCGACTACTGGACTGCCACACACCGGACATTTGTCTGGGGGGCGGACCGGTTCACTCCTGGGACTGCCAAAGTCAACCACTGATTCTACCTGGGGAATGACATCACCGGCGCGTTGGATCCGCACCATATCGCCAGGACGAACGTCCAATCTTGCCACCTCACCATAATTGTGCAGCGAGGCACGGGAGACTGTTACACCACCCACATCCACTGGCAGAAGGAGGGCTACTGGCGTCAACTTCCCTGTTCGACCTACCTGGCAAGTTATTTTCTCCACACGGGTCACCTCCCGGCGGGGTGGAAATTTGTAGGCTACAGCCCAGCGGGGAGTTCTGGCTCGGGTCCCCATGACTTCTCTCAGGGGCAAGGAATCCACTTTCACCACAATGCCGTCGATCTCGTAAGGAATCCGATCTCGGCTGGCCAGGTAACGCTGATGCACTGCCAGTATGGCCTCCAGGGAGTCACACCGTTCCATGGCTTCCGGCCGCACTGGCAGGCCAAAATCAGCCAGGGCCGACAGCGTGTCACTTTCTCTCTGGAAGCCGAGTTCGGCACCGTTCATGAGCTCAAAAGGAAACAGCTCCAGGGGACGGCTGCCAGTGACCTTGGGATCGATCTGGCGCAGCGAACCAGAGGCAGCGTTTCGAGGGTTGGCAAAGGGTTTCTTGTTTTCCATGATGAGCTGCTCGTTGAGGGCGCGGAATCCTGCCACTGGCATGAAGACTTCACCTCTTACCACCACCAGAGCAGGAGCTCCGCTGCCCAGGCTATTTGGAATGGAGGGCAGTGCTCTGATATTGAAGGTAATATCTTCACCGGTAAAACCATCACCTCTGGTGGCGGCTCGCTGCAGCCGGCGGTTTTCGTAGACTAATTCAATCGAGACCCCATCCACCTTCGGTTGTACCAGATAGTCGGCATTAAGATCGGCGGCTGTTTCAGATACCCTCCTTAGAAAATCCTCGAGGATGTGGACTTCATGAGATGATTCCAGGCTGAGCATGGCTTGGTAATGGCGCACTGGCACAAATGGCTCAGAGGGCTCCGCGCCAACTCTTTGTGTGGGAGAGTCCGGGGTGACCAGTTGAGGGTAGATTGCTTCGAGGTGCTGCAGTTCCTGGAAGAGTTTATCATAGGCAGCATCCGAGATCTCAGGATCATTGAGGCGATAATAGCGGTAGTTGTGATAGTGGATCTGCTCGCGAAGTTCGGCAACTCGCTGGCGGACATGCTCCGGAACTCTTTCGGTGGTATCAGGCACAACTCTTCTCCAGAATTTGGTAAAGGTTCACAGAGTTGCAGACTTTTCTGTTGTCGCGGTGTTCAGATTGAGCTCCCAGTTGCTGCTCGGATGAGACCGAAACAGCCCGAGAGCATCATATCACCGTGGGGAGCGGCGAAGTAATAGCCCAGGCCGTGGGCCAGGCTGCGCCTGGGCCCAGTTACCACTACGTGAGAAAAAGTGCTCATCTCCTTTGCCTCCGGAAGGAAAAGACAGCCGTGTCCCTGGTCAGCAAACACTTCTTCGTTGCCGAGCAGTCCCTGTCGAAACTTTTCCAGGTGCTCCCTCAATTTGTCCCGACTGAGACGGCCGGTGTGGTGTTCATAGATGCCGACCACCCTGTTTTTTGCCACCAGTGCTGCCACGGTATGCTGATTTCCCAGGTTCACCACCAGCACACCTGCATCCTGCCAGCTTGCGGCAAGAGGATCACATAAGGCTCCCATTATGGCAGCAGCCCCGGTATCCATGAGCAAAGCTCCGGGAGCGTCCTGCTGCACAGCGCGCATACGTGTCAGGTAGTCAGGCGGTTCTTGGTAGGCGAGATGCTCGAGCAAGCCGCCCCTTTGCAGAAAATCATGCCACTGGCGGAAACGAAAGAGGCGATTGCTTGCTTGTGGTGAGAAGCCGTGGTCCTGAACCGCCACGGCAATGTTTTCAGGGAGCTTTTCCTCGAAAAGGGCCAGGGCCTTGGAGAGAGCGGCCCTGTCTACATCGCCCATGTGGACGGTGCAGCTCTTCCCGGGCGGTTCCTCTGTGAGAGTGATGCCAAGGTCTTTCACGTATTGCAGATTGTCGTGAATGGTGAGGGCGGCTCGTGGATTGGCATATACTTCCAAACCGGCAGCAA
This sequence comes from Deltaproteobacteria bacterium, assembly GCA_019309045.1. Lineage (NCBI taxonomy): Bacteria > Pseudomonadati > Myxococcota > Myxococcia > Deltaproteobacteria bacterium. The sequence continues at coordinate 35,206 of JAFDGZ010000011.1, forward strand.
GGTGCTGCTGAATGGCTTGCACACACGCTCCACCTCCCATGAGATTGCCGCTGAGATACAGCGTCAGGCCTCGAGCAGTACAACGCTCGATACGTCGAGATACCACAACCGTAGGCGAGGGAAGAACCAGCTTGAAGCAGTTTTCCACAGGCTGATGCGGCCGCCACAACAAGATGTCCTGCGTCCCGCCGCCAATGTCCATGGCTAGGACGCCAAGGTCTTGCTTTTCTCTATCTGCAAAGGGATGCGGGGCGCCCATGGCACAGAGGTCCTTTGCCGTCAATGTTTGAGCCCTATTGCGTAGTACAAATTCTCCTGGCGGCGGCCCCAGGAGGTATCATGATATTTCCGTCGGATCTTGCCTGCATTTTGAGGCAGCAGCCAGTTTATGATGCCTGCCAAATGGTGTACAGGAGCCTCAGATGGACATTCTCATTATGCCTCAGGAAGCAGCTGAGAGCAACCGAGTCGGGATATGGGGATGCGGCCGTTGGCCAGGTGGTCAGCGCACTGCGAAGGCTGGGGCGAGACATGTCAGTCAGTCAGGTGCAGTTGGTCATAGAGATTGGCAGAGAATTCCAGAACAGTTTTGACTGCGAGGCCACAGGATCTCTTGAAGCTTGGCAGATCGAACCCAGGACGCCATTTCAAAGTGAAGAGTTCATCAGAGACCACCAGCAAACCCGTGAGTCTTATTCCCCGGTAGCGGGCAATCCTCATGAGAGCAGACATTTCCATCTCAACAGCAATTGCGCCAGCAGCACCGTAAGTTGTCACCTTGCGGGCGGTTTCTCTATAAAATGCGTCTGTGGTCCAAACTTGGCCGGTGTGGAGACGACTACCCTTATGAGCGCAAAAGTCGAGAAGCTTGGCGGTCAGATAGTGGTCCGGCTCGAACTTGTGGTCAGCACAGGGATAATGCAGGGAGGTGCCCTCTTCACTCAGGGCAGCTGTTGGCAGGAACCAGTCGCCGATCCGCACACTTTCCCGTAGAGAACCGCACCAACCCAGGACAACAATTGCCCTGCTGCCCAGGGCAATGAGATTTTCCAAGACCATTGCCGCTTGCGGTGCGCCCAGAACAGGTCCGGCCACAGTAATTAGCCTGGAATCAAAGGTCACTTCAAGGATGCGAGAATTTGCAAGTTTGCGGCCGCTTCCTTTGACTGCATGCCCCCGTTGTAAAATTCTGCTCAGGTCCGCTTCGCTGGCTGCCATTAGTGCAATCGGTGCGGTCGCTCTTTGTTGGCTGCCTCGTGCTACTTTAATTATCGCTCTATCATCGATGAACATGACCCGGAAACACAAAAGCGAAGACAACGGACCGCATCTCCACGACCGGTTCTCTTCGCTCAGGCGCACACACCAGAGGTGAACGCCGGGAAGTCGCCCTATTCAAGGCTTTCGCCCAGAGTTGACCAACTGTGCCGAAACACTTATTTTACTGCTTCCTTGAGTTTGCTCCCTGCCTTGAACTTTACAACCTTGGTAGCCTTTATCTTGATTTTCTTGCCGGTTTGGGGATTTCTTCCTTCTCTAGCGGCTCTCTTGGCCACGCTGAAGGTGCCAAAGCCGACGAGGGTTACCTTGTCTCCCTTGCGCAGAGCGCCGCTGACGCCCTCGAGAAAGCCTGCTAGAGCCTTCTCTGCCGCAGCTTTGGTGATCCCCGCACTATCCGCCATTTTTGCAACCAGATCTGCCTTTGTCATACACTCCTCCTTCTCCTAAGATCATGAAATTGTTACCGACCCCTAATTCCCAGATCTGTAAACCCGCTTTGCACGCAGCAAGGCGCGGGGTGCCCCTCTAATAGTGCATGAATAGTGGCATTATACATAAGTTGATTTCAATCGCAAGAAAATATTGTAAAAAAGAGTGCTGAATCACTGGAGAGCAAAGACAGCGCTGCAGGACACACAAGGCTGGCTAATCTAAAAGGTAATAATATAAATTAGTTGAGATCTCTTATCAGCCCGGGAGATTGTCCAGGCTCAGAGGATTACCAGGGGTTATATTTCCATCTTTGGCCTGATGTTCATGGAAATGCCATTTCGCTCGAGGAAAATCTTGAGGATGCGGGCGGTGGCTCCCCAGATTAGGTAATCGCCGTAGTTTACGAAGTATGCTTCGAAGGAGCTGTTGTTCACCTGAAAGGTGCGGAGGCTCCAATGGCTGCTGTCGGAGAGAAACTCCAGAGGTATCAGCAGGATTTCTGAAACCTCGAGCTGGTTGAGTTGGAAAGGGTAAGGGTATGGGATGTGCCCCACAAAACTGTAGACCAGGAAACCTGAAGTCACGGTGGATATTGGTTCGAGGGCGCCGAGGATTTTCACATCTCTAGGATGCAGCCCTATTTCTTCGTGCGCTTCGCGAAGAGCAGTAGTCTGCAGGTCCTTGTCGCTGCGGTCCCGCACTCCGCCCGGAAAGGAAATCTGCCCTTTGTGCGATTTGACGTTACGAGTTCTCTTGGTAAGGAGAAAGTGCAGTTCCTTGTCCTTGAACAGCAGAGGACAGAGTACTGCGGCGGGCCTCAGGGCACCTTGCTCAAGATGGGTGTCGCTGGCAGCCAAAAGATTGGCGCGAATTTTCTCCAACATTTTTGTAGACTCCACGGCAAAGCATTGTAAACCAAGGTGCATTTCCAGGCAACCGGCTCAGACGGGAAAGAGGCCTCGTCGTTGACACCCATGAGGCTGCATGCTACATAGACGCAAATGTCTGAAGCTGGAGCTCGAGGAGAACAGATGCATAAAAGATGCTCTCTGGCGGCTCATGGCAATTACCCGCGGGCACGTAATGTAGACAGACCGGAGCAGCAGCAATGAAGAAACGATTGATAATCGTCTGCGGCATTCTTGCCGTTGTTGCTCTGAGCAAGATTTCTCCCTGTTGGGGCTACCTCCTCCCTGCTGAACAGCTTATCCAGTTCGTCTCGGAACGTACTGCCAAGGTTCGCAATTTCAGGCTGGACGTGGTGGTGGAAAGTGCTGCTGCTGAGTCGGCCCCCATAATGGTAAAAAAGCAGGCGATTGTCTACGCCTCGAGACCAGGATTCCTGCGTGAACAAACAGTTGGCGGCGAAACAGCGGTGACCACTTTGATGAACAGTGGCTTGAGATTGTCTGCTGTGGACGGCTACCTGTTGCGAGAACAGCCCCGCCATGAGGAGCTTATCCTATCTTCTATTCTGCTTGCTGATTCGCCGCAAACCTTGCAACGTCTGCTCGAGAGCGAGGGAGTAGACTTGGGCCAGGTGCACTTGGCCAGAATGGGCAACAGAGTGGCCTATGTGATAGGCGGCTCTCCCAGAAACTCTGATATACCGCAGTTCTGGTGTGACAAGGAGTCTTTTTGGCCACTCAGGCTAGTGGGTGTAAGATATGGAGATCAGGCGACCGATCTGGTGGACGTGCGTTTTCTTGCCTACCGGCAGATCAATCCGGAGATCTGGATGCCGTCCATTATTGAAATCTATCGCCAAGGTCGTCTCACAAAGAAGCTCGTAGTTACAGCTACGGCGGTCAATGTCAAATTTCCTGCCAGGACCTTTGATCTGGAAGCATTTGCAGCTAAATACCCTCCTTTACCACCTCCATCAGTGCCCCCGGAGCAGTCCGGACAGGGGCTTGATCAGATGCGGCGCTATCTTGAAAAGAAGTACGAGTAAGGGGTGGTACTTTGACAAAAACATCGCCGTCCCGGCGACTGTAATCCCGCAGTCCAGGTATGGGATGCCATGATTCTGCAGGGTAATTCTGACGGCATGCCGGCCTGTGAAACATTGGCCGAATTATTTTTGCGCCTGAGCCTCGGACTTGCTCTGTCTGTGTCCTGAGGGTGTTGCTAGTGGAACAACTATTTGTCGAGGTTGCCGTAGTATTACCGGTACAACAGACATTCTATTACCGGGTGCCGCCCGAACTTGGCGCCCTGGTGGCTGTGGGCAAGCAGGTGCTGGTGCCTTTCGGCCGTCGCCGTCTCACTGGCTATATTGTTGGCATGGTTGAGGAGTTTGCAGATGGCGCTGGGACTGCAGTCCGGGATGTAATCCAGGTGAGCTCGGATCACTCCTATTTTTCCTTGTCTCATATTGCCTTTCTCAAATGGCTCAGCAGTTATTACCTCCATCCCTTGGGACAGGTGCTCCAGAGTGCGCTACCCTGGGGACTGGTAAGCAGCAGCCGCCGCACTGCCCACATCAGTGAAGTTGGTCTGTCACTGTTGGCAAACGGCAGGGGGAGCCAAAAAGAAGCAAGAGTGCTTTCTCTGGTGCAACAAACTCCCGGACTTACTCTTCAGCAAATACAAAGACGGCTGCCGGGGGAATCCACCTCCAGCATCTGCAGAATACTCGCAGAAAAAGGTTTGCTGGTCTGGGACGACCAACTTCGAGCACCTGCCATAAAGCAGAGAACACTCAAGGTGGTACGACTGCAGAGAGAGGCGACTCCTGCGCTGAAAGCCGAGCTGAGCCCTCAGGGAAAAAAGGTTCTATCTCTACTTGAGCATGGACCCTGCTTCCTCAAAGAGCTCAGGAGGCAGGTGAAAACCATTGACTACTGGGTGGCAAGGCTTGGCAAAATGGGACTGGTGGCGGTGGAGGACAGAGAAGTCTACAGGGTACCAGCTGGAGCCGCTTTCAAGAAGGATTTTCGCCCTCCGAGGCTCACTGCCTGCCAGCAGCGGGCTGTGGCGGAGATTACCAGGGCCATGCAATCCCGCAAGTTTGCCAGATTTCTGCTCCATGGGGTAACTGGCAGCGGCAAGACTGAAGTTTATCTCACGGCTGCAGGACAAGCTCTCGAAATGGGACGGCAAGCCTTGGTACTGGTGCCAGAGATTGCTTTGACCAGCCAGATGGAAAACCTGTTGCGCAGTCGGTTCCAGTCGAAAGTGGCCATTCTGCACAGTGGACTGGGCAGCGGTGAGAGGCGGGATGAATGGCTGCGAGTTTTGCGAGGAGAGGCCGAGGTAGTTGTGGGGGCGCGCTCAGCTGTTTTTGCTCCTTTACAGAAATTGGGGCTCATAGTGGTGGACGAAGAGCATGACGGCTCCTACAAGCAAGAGAAGGGATTTCGGTACCATGCTCGCGATGCAGCAGTGATGCGAGCCAAGATGGCGGATGCAGTGATTGTCATGGGCTCTGCAACTCCGGCACTTTCCTCCTACTACAATGCCCTGCAAGGAAAGTTTCAATTGCTTCGCTTGCCCCAGCGCATCGATAAGCGGCCGCTGCCGCATATTACCATACTGGATATGCGACAGCAGCATGGGAATCGGTTGCTTGCCAGACCGCTTTATGAGGCCCTCGGTGAGACTCTATCTCAGGGAAAACAGGCCCTCCTTCTGGTAAACCGGAGGGGATATGCTCCTATTCTGCTTTGCCGTGGCTGTGGCCACGTGCTTGGCTGTCGGAACTGTGAGGTGAGCCTGACCTGGCACAAAAGAGACGGCCTTGTCCGCTGCCACCTGTGTGGCCTCCACATGGAAGTACCCGGCAGCTGCCCCTCTTGCAGCCTCAAAGGCCTCAAGCCGCTGGGGTTCGGGACGCAGCAACTGGAAGCCGAGGTCAAGAGGCTGTTTCCAGAAGCACGCGTTGCCCGGATGGACAGGGACACTACTCGCTCCAGAAAGGCGTACAGTCAGGTGCTCGGCGATCTCTACCGAGGAGATATTGACATAATGGTGGGGACCCAGATGATTGCCAAGGGGCACGATTTTCCCAATATTGTGTTGGTCGGGGTGGTGGCTGCTGATATTGCTCTCAAATGGCCGGATTTTCGGGCTGCGGAGACCACTTTTCAACTCATGACCCAGGTGGCTGGCCGGGCTGGCCGGGGTGATACCCCTGGACGAGTGTTTGTCCAGACCTACAATCCCGGACACTACAGCATTTATTTTGCTCGGAGCCACGACTATGCGGGCTTTTTCGAGGCTGAACTGGAGTACCGTCGGCAACTGGGCTACCCACCTTTCCGGCGACTTGTTCTGCTGCATTTCCGAGGGAATGTGGAGGATAAGACGAGGAAACAGGCTGAACGTATTGCTGCTTACTGCAGGGAATTAAAGGAGATGGCGCCGCAAAAATTTGCTGAGTTGGAAATTTTGGGACCGGTTCCCGCTCCGGTGGCAAGAGTAAAAGGAAAATATCGCTATCAGCTTCTTATCAAGGCAAAGAGCGTTTCAGTTCTAAGTCAGTTCACCCACAAAGTAGTATCCTGCGGTGAGAGGACCTTGAGAAGAAGCGGCGTGTCGTTGCAAGTGGACGTGGACCCGCAATCTGTGGTGTAAGAAGGCCATCTCTAATCATTTTTGCAAGAAGAGATAAAGTGCCAGGCCAACGAGTATACCGGCGAAAATCTTGCGAAAATGAGGGGTGGATACCGACTCCAGGAGTCGAGGACCGATCTGAGCTCCTACAACGCCGCCTATGCCCAGACAGAGGCCTGCCTTGAAATCCACATTTGCCAGCTTCTGGTGAGCAATGAGAGCGGAAGCGGATATGATGATTATGGCAGCAAAAGAGGTTCCTACTGTTTTTTGAGCTGAATATCCCATAAAGAGTAGCAGCGGCACCATGAGAAAGCCCCCGCCGAGACCTGAAAAAGAAGCACCTATGCCCACCAGTACACCGAAAAGTGTCAACAACAGCATGTGCGTCATAAAGCCACTCCTCTCTTGTGCTGCGTTCTACTGCAAAACCGGTTTACCTCGAGCGTACCATGAAAATTATCTAGCGTCACCGGCACATTGCTGATGATATTCACCAGAAGAGATAGGGTCGGAGGCTATCCCCTCACCGGGCGGCTGCAAGCGGCGATTTCATGCCTCCTTGAAATTTATCGGTGACAACGGTCTACTCTTTGAAAGTAGACAGGCAGAAGCTCTTGGAGTTATCATGGATCGAAATGGTCAACGATGCCAGCCAATTTTGTCTGCCCGGGAGGCAGCGCTCTTATAGTCCAATGCCGTCTTGGCAGACTTCCTGTCGAGCCGGGCGGCCAGGTTGGCTTCAAGGCCTCGAGTAAAAGGGGCTGATCCAGGGTATGAATGTTAAAGGGGGCAGCAGTGAATCTCAGCACTCTTTTCACGGAAGCGGCAGGGGCTGTTCAGGCAATTGTCAAGGAGTTGCAGACATTCTCCGCAGCACTGCACTATGCCGTGGATCTTACCATTGCCCAGGGAGGCCGTACTCTGGCGGCGCCAGGACTGCCTGCCGGAGACAAAGAGCAATTGCGGAAGCTCTGTGAGAAGCAGCAACTCACCATGTTGGACAGGGATCTCAGGCAGCAGGGTGAAGGATTTCATACAGGGTTTACTGTGGCTGATTGGGGTATTGCCGAGACGGGCACTGTGGTGCTGGATTCGAGCAGCGAGGACTTGCGGCTCGCCAGCATGCTCTGTGAAACGCATGTTGCGGTGGTTGCCAGCAGGCGGTTGCTTGCCAATACGCAGGCTCTCGAAGAGGAAGTCAACCAGCTGCTGGCAAAAGGACCTCGCTACCTGGCCTTCATCACAGGTGCCAGCCGCACCGCAGATATCGAAAGAGTGCTCACCATAGGTGTGCACGGGCCCAAAGAACTGCACGTCTTGCTTCTGCAGGAGATCTAACAGCATGAGTGGCAGCAAGGATGACCGGAAAGAGTATAGATACAGGCTGGGCAGAGCACTGCAAGATTCCTTCTTGCGCCAGAGCCTGGAAAATTTTGCTCTAGCGTATCCAGAAAGCAGGAGGCAAGCGTTCGCAGGCCTCGATTTCCAGGAACTGGTCGACGACATTGCCGCCAGGAAAACGGCGGCAATGTCTCAGCTGGAGCAATTGTATCAGAGCTTCAAGAAGAATGCCGAGTCAGTGGGAGCCGTGGTCCACCTGGCAACAACAGCGGAGGAGGCAAATGAGATTATTGCTGAAATCGGCCGCTCCAGAGGAGTCCGCAAAATTGTCAAGTCCAAATCCATGACAGCCGAGGAGACCTTCCTCAACAAGCACCTGGAAAAAGAAGGCTTCCAAGTTACTGAAACGGACCTGGGTGAGTGGATAATCCAGCTGCGCGGCGAGGGTCCGTCGCACATGGTGATGCCCGCCATCCATCTGTCACGGCAGCAGGTGGCAGAACTTTTTGCCGAGGTCAGTGGAGAGGTGCAGGATCCTGATGATATTCAGGCCCTGGTGCAGGTGGCCCGCAAACACCTGCGCCGGGCGTTTCTGCAGGCAGATATGGGCATCAGCGGCGCCAATTTTGCTATTGCTGACAGCGGCGCCATTGGCATCATTACCAACGAAGGCAACGGCCGCATGGTGACCACCATGCCAAAGACGCACGTGGTCCTCCTAGGTTTGGACAAGCTGGTACCCGATCTGTCCACGGCACTGCGCCTGCTTGCTGTTTTGCCCCGCAACGCCACCGGCCAGAAGATCACCTCCTATGTCACCTGGATTAGCGGCGCGGTTGCCCACGGCTGTACTGGGGCAGAGCGCAAAGACTTCCACATTGTCTTTCTCGACAACGGCAGGCTGTCCCTCGCCCGAGATCCAGTGTTTTCAGAAGCGTTGCGTTGCGTGCGCTGCGGCGCCTGCGCCAATGTCTGTCCCATCTATCGGCTGGTGGGGGGCCACAATTATGGTCATGTCTACATCGGTGCCATCGGCCTCGTCTTTACTCTTTTCTTTCATGGGCGAGACAATGCCAGAGTGCTGCTGGGAAACTGTTTGAACTGCCAGGCCTGCAAAGAGATATGTGCCGCTGGCATCGACCTGCCGCGGTTGATTACTGAAGCGAAGCGGTTCACCCTGGAAGACCAAGGCAAACCTGTGGCAAACAGGCTGCTGGCAACTGTGCTTGGCAACCGCAAGCTGTTTCATTTCTTGCTGCGGCAGGCCTCGCTCCTGCAAAAACCTCTCACCGAGGCCGGCTACCTCCGTCATCTTCCCCTCTTTTTCAGCAGAGAGCATCGCTTCAGGCGTCTTCCCGCACTGGCCAGTACTCCACTGAGGGACAGCTGGTCGCGCCTTGCCACACCTCCAGCAGAACCGCGGCTCAAAGTGGCCCTTTTTGGCGGCTGCCTGGTGGATTTTGTCTACCCAGAGCAAGGAAGGGCCCTGGTGCGGCTGCTGGCAGCATATGACGTGCAGCTGGATTATCCTCCCGACCAGACCTGCTGCGGTTTGCCTGCCATGATGCTGGGGGAGAAGGCCACAGCCCGTCAGGTTGCCAGGCAGAATGTTGCAGCTCTGAACTCGGACGCCTACGATTATATCCTCACCATTTGTGCCTCTTGTGGCTCACATCTCAAACGACAGATGCCGCTCCTTCTCAGTGAAGACAGGGATGTTGCCGCTGCGGCCCGCTCATGTGCTGCTAAGGTCATAGATTTCAGTTCATTCATGGTGCGGGTGCTCGAGATCGACAGGGAGAAGTTTCCTGGCAGGAAGCGTAAAGTAGCCTATCATGCGCCCTGTCATCTCTGTCGTGGTCTGCGGGTGGTCCAGGAACCCCGGCAACTGTTGCACAAGGCGGGATTGCAATACGTTGCCTCAGAGGATGAGGATATGTGTTGTGGCTTCGCTGGTTCCTATTCAATTGACTTTCCGGAGATTTCTGCAGAAATCCTGCAAAGGAAATTGACTCACTTGCAGGCCAGCGGAGCAGAAATGGTGGTGACTGACTGTCCAGGATGTGTATTGCAGCTTCGCGGTGGCCTGCAAGTGAGAAACAGCAATATGAAAGTGCGCCACATGGTGGAGGCAGTGGCTGAGGAACTCATCTAGCACGGCTGCAGAAAGAGTTGGGCTCGGAAGGCGTGCTGCGCCAGCTGCCCGGGACTTGAATGCCGAGCATTTTCCAAAAATACCTCCAAGGGTTGCAGAGCCGAGGCAGGCCGTCTGCCGGTTCTGCTTCCAGGTGTTGGGATAGTGTCTCCTGCCGCCGGACAGCAGGGGCCACGGATGCCCGCCAGTGTGGCTGCGGCATTATTCAGGAATCAGCTGAGCCAAGTGAAGCGGCGAGTTCGAAAAAGAGTGCGGCAGCTGAGCGGATGCCGCTCTGAAAGTCTGCAACAGAGAAGCGCTCGTTGGGTGAATGGGCGCCGTCATCTGGACGTCCCCAGCCAAGAAGCAGTATATCTTCACACGCCAGTATCTTGTGAAAGAGCCCCACAATGGGAATTGAACCCCCTTCCCGAATGAAAAGAGGGGCTCTGGAGAAACCCTGTTCAATGGCTCTTTTGGCGGCCTGCACTGCCGGGCGATCGCGGGAGACCAGCACAGGGTCGGAGCCGTGAAGTTCTTCTATTTTCACCTCGACCCCGGCTGGGGCAAGTGACGCCACGAAGTCCTTGAAGAGAGCATTTATGGTTTCAGCACGCTGATTCGGCACCAGACGCATGCTCACTTTGGCCCCAGCCCTGGCAGGAATGATGGTCTTGGCACCTTCGCCGCTGAAGCCGCCCCAGATGCCGTTCACGTCCAATGTGGGCCGGCCTGCCTTGCGCTCTACCACAGTATAGCCATCCTCGCCGGCGAAACAGTGCACTCCCAGGTAGTCGAGCATAGCCTTTTCATCGAAGGGCAGCTCTCTCATTTCCTGACGCTCCCATTCTGCCAATGGCAGGACCTCGTCATAAAAGCCAGGAATGGCTATGCTGCCGTCTGGTCTCTTGAGCTGCGCCACGAGGTGACAGAGGACCTGAATGGGGTTTGCCACCACGCCGCCATAGCTGCCGGAGTGAAGATCGAAACGGGGTCCCTGGACGTCTATCTGCAGATAGCACAATCCCCTGAGGGCGTAGGTGATGGCCGGCATGCCAGGGGCAAACTGAGAACCGTCAGAGATGGCAATGGCGTCAGGTGTCAATTCCAGCCGGTGATCAGAGAGAACATTGGCCAGGTGAGGGCTGCCGATCTCTTCTTCTCCTTCGAGCAGGAACTTGGTATTGAGGGGAAGTTCGCCCCTGGTGCGCAGTATGGCATCCACTGCCTTGAGATAGGTGAAATGCTGTCCCTTGTTGTCAGTGGCGCCCCGAGCATAGACGAAGCCCTGATGCAAACTGGGCTCGAAAGGTGCAGTAATCCACTCGTCCAATGGATCAGCAGGCTGGACATCGTAGTGGCCGTAAATGAGCAGGGTGGGCAGAGATGGGTCCACCAGACGTTCCCCGTAGACCACAGGGTGTCCTGCAGTTTCAATAAGGCGCACCTCGTGTTCGAGGTGCTCGAGCTGTTCTGAGAGCCACCTGGCAGCTCTGTGGATATCAGCAGCATGCTCTGGATCAGTGCTTACGCTGGGAATGCGTAAAAACTCCAGAAGCTCGTCGAGGTAGGCAGTATGTCTGGCCTCGACAAAGGCAAAAATGTCTTGATAATCCATAGAATAACTCCTTCGGCATTGAGAGAAGTTCGTCCTGCTCTGTGGCAGGTTTCTTCGATCTTCGAGGCACAGGTTCATGCCGTCAGTACGCCTGGCTTGACTGCCCCAGGATAACCATACGGCAAAATGAGGATGATGCCTACGATTTTTCTTGACCAGGAGTATTTCGAGATGTTAGCAGAACACACTCTACTGACTGGCATCTTTGACAAAGCGCAGCTAGACTGGGGCCTCTGCCGGCATGAGGTTAGCAGCAGGCTCAGGCAGCCGGGTGCTGGCAACTGTTGAGTCAGCTTTGCTGATGAGCACTCTTGTGCTCCCTTATACAGGGAAGCCGGTGCTGTATGTGCTCTTGCACTAATAATGGCTCTGTTCTAGTGGCGCTCTGAGTCGGCTCCATACGAGTAAGAAAGCTGTCCATGTCCGCACTAACCTGGGTCGTCATTCTTTTCAGTCGGATGGTCCTCAACCTGGGGGTCAGGGTCACCTACCCCTTCTTGCCGGAAATCGCTCGCGGCCTGGACATTCCTTTTCATCAAGCCGGACTGCTGGTTGCGGGCCGTCATGTGGCAGGGCTTACAGCAGTGTTGTGGGGCATGCTCGGAGAACGGCGCGGCTATGTCTCCGGCATGCAGACAGGTCTACTGTTGCTGGTTGTCGGCAGTGCCATAGTGTGGTGGAACAACAGTTTCGTTATCGTGCTTGGCGGCTTTTTGCTGCTCGGCCTGGCCAAGACAGCCTACGATCCCAATGTGCAGGCCTTCGTCAGTGAAAGAGTCCCTTATTCCAGGAGGGCCCGAGCCCTTGGCATCCTGGAGTCGGCCTGGTCTGGCAGCTGGTTTCTTGGCATTCCTCTGTGCGGTATTCTCATTGCCCACCTGGGCTGGCATGGGCCCTTTGCCTTCCTTTGTATAGCATCTTTGCTTGCTGTGGCAGGCACCAGAAAAAGTCAACAGCTGACAAACAGCACGTCCTCTAGCAGTTCTTTGCAGCCTGAGGGGGGCGCGGAAGAGGAGAATTCCACTGTTCGAGAGGTCTATGCCCTAGTTGTTCTAGGGGTAAGTCTTTTCATGGTCTTTGCCAATGAGAATATGGTGATTGTTTATGGGGCCTGGCTGGAACAAACTTTTCACATGGAGGTGGAGAAACTCGGGTTCTTTTCCATTTTGGTGGGCCTGGCTGAACTGGCGGGTGAGTGCACCGTAGTATTCTTTGTGGACCGCATAGGAAAGAAGAGAGCCATATTGATTGGCCTTGCTCTTACGGGCTGCAGCTACATCCTGCTGCCGTTTTGCCAGGGCTCCGTGAAGTTGGCTCTGACGGCCCTGGTGCTGCTCTTCTATTTTTTTGAATTCACTATTGTGTCAATTTTTCCTTATGTGTCCGAACTGGTGCCCTCTAGACGCGGCAGCTGGCTGGCGTACAACTACAGCCTCATGGTGGTCGGTAGATTGGCAGGCTCCATGGTTGGCCCCTACCTGTGGGATCTTACTCAGAATATCTCTTATCTGGCCGTCATCTCCGTGGCAGCGCAGGTTCTAGCGATTGCGCTGCTGTTGGCAGCCCGCAGAAGGCGTTGACATGCGGCTGGATCTTCTCCTGGAAGTGGTGAGTATCGGGCTGAAAAAATTATTGGTCCTGATCCTCGCATCGGGAGGACCGCAACGCTGATTTCCTTGTGAGACGGGCCCTTCCCTGGACCTTGCAGCTGGTCGGTTGATTTGCTGCGCGAAACTGTTCCGAGACACGTTAGCTTTCCCCCCTCTGTTGTTGTTGCCGCAGGGCCATGACCTCGGAACGTGTTATCAGCGCTTCCACATCAGGGCAGTATCTTTCTATGTTTTGTCTACCGTTCATCTCCTCCCGGTCTACCAGGACAACGACCTTTGCCACCTGGAGCGACACCTGCTGCATGGCCTCGATTGCCTTTATAGTGGAGCCGCCGGTGGTGATGACATCGTCCACTACCACCACCCTGTCGGCTGCAGTGAATTCTCCTTCCACTGTGGCAGGAATTCCATGATCCTTTTTCTCTTTGCGGACGATGAGTTCTCTGATGGGCTTGCCCTCCAGCTGTGAGATGAGGGATACCGCCCCGGAGATGGGCACCGCTCCGAGTTCCAAACCTCCTATGGCGGAGACGTCCAGGTGCTTGATTTTGGCGAAGATTAAACGCCCGATGAGTTCTTTTCCTTCTGGATGGAGCATGGTGGGCTTGCAGTTGAAGTAAAAATTGCTCGTACCACCTGAGACCAGTTTGAAAATTGGCTCTGGGGCATATTTGAACGATTTCTCCAGTATGATCTCCAGCAATCTTTTTTTCATCCTGCCAGTATTCCTTTCAAGAGGGAATAGTGTCATTGTTGCTGCGCTTTCCAGATAATTGCCTTCGGGGTGCATACTTCAGGACTGTACCGCATTTGCGCGCTCGTTTCTGCAGAGATTATCTGCTTCTCCGTGGTGTCAAAATAGTATAGAGGATTGCTGCCTGATGCAACCCTGTTTCTCTGGTGGCAGCCTCGGGAAGGGACATGGAAAATGGTACCCCGACAGGTCTGCTCTCGGGATGGCCATTGTTTTCCCACTTGACCACACGTCCTGCTAGCAGGTATAGGCATAGCCATAAACGGCTGCAACTTTCTGAGGAGAAGTGCTTTCATGGAAGCAAAGGACCGACTAATATTTCCTCTTGATGTTTCGACCAGTGACCAGGCTTTGCAGCTGGTTTCCTTGCTGGATCAACATGTGGGTGTCTTCAAGATAGGCCTGGAGCTTTTTGTGGCTAATGGGCCAAAGATCGTGGAACAGATCGCCGAGGCAACTGCTGCCGGGATCTTTCTTGATCTCAAGCTTCATGATATCCCCGCAACGGTTCAGGGAGCCATCCAGCATGCATGCCGCCTGAAGGGCGTAAACTTTATTACAGTCCATTGTGTCCCCAAGCTCATGGAGGCGGCGGTGAGTGCGGCCTCTGCCCGGGTAAAGATTCTGGCGGTCACCGTTCTCACCAGTCTCGACACATCTGATCTGCTGGCCCTTGGCATACGGCAGGACTTGGCGGCAGAGCCAGTGCGCCTGGTGGTGCAAAAGGCTGCTATGGCCAGAGAGGCTGGCTGCGCCGGCGTGGTCTGCGCAGGACATGAGGCTGCTGCAGTGAAAGGAAATTTTGCAGATGATTTGCTGGTGATTACCCCCGGAATCCGTCCCAGCTGGCTCGGCAAAGTAGATGATGACCAGAAGCGGGTGGTAACGGCCTTGCAGGCAATCAGGAACGGTGCTGATTATATAGTGGTGGGCCGCCCTATTCGCATGGCTGCAGATCCAGTGAGAGCGGCAGCGCGAGTGGTGCGAGAGATCGAGCAGGGTCTGAGCCCGGATGTGCCATGATTTCCGCTTTGACCGGGCATCAACCATGGTGGTAGGGTTTGCTCTTGCCGGGTCATCTGCCCGGCCTATGGGGGGAGACGAAGAGCGGTGCACAAACACGAAGAATACATGGCAGAAGCCATTGCCGAAGCAAGAAAAGGCCTTGCGGCGGGTGAAGTGCCGGTAGGAGCGGTGGTGCTCAGCGCGGAGGGCCGACTGGTGGCTCGAGCTCATAATCAACCTATTGGTCTGCTTGACCCGAGTGCTCATGCCGAGATTCTGGTTCTGCGGAGGGCCTCACAGCAGCTGGGAAACTACAGGCTGCCGGGTTGTACGCTCTATGTAACCCTGGAGCCGTGCGTCATGTGCGCTGGAGCCCTGATTCTGGCAAGGTCGGCCTGCATAGTCTATGGGGCAGCCGACTCCAGAGGTGGAGCACTGGAGTCGGTGTACCAGATAGGCAGCGACGGTCTACTCAACCACCGCTTGCAAATAATCTCTGGGGTAATGGCAGAAGAGAGCCGGGCGCTGCTGCAGGATTTTTTCCGCTGCCGACGAAAAGGAGGTTTCGAACTATAAAGAGTTTTGCTACAATCACTGTGGACTATCTGGGACAATTTCGGTGGAGAGGTACCGAAGTGGTCGTAACGGGGTCGACTCGAAATCGACTTGTCCGGTGAAGAGCCGGGCACGTGGGTTCGAATCCCACCCTCTCCGCCAGCCACATAAAACTTTGACGATACACGGCAAACAGGCAAGAGGAGAACAGGCGCTGTCAACAATAGAGAAGTTTGTGGAGGGAAATGAGCTGAATTCTGCCAGGCACCAGATGTAAGCTTTCAGCGGAGAGATGCCCGAGTTGGCCGAAGGGGCACGACTGGAAATCGTGTGTTCCGCCACAAGCGGAACCGTGGGTTCGAATCCCACTCTCTCCGCCATTTCTTTTCCTCTTTTTTGTTATTCTTCCTTGTAGTCCAGGAGGGCTAAATAGTCTTGGTGGCGGAATGGTCTTGCCTGGAAGCGCATCATTGAGACGAGGCTGGCACAGGTAACATTGGTGTCCACCTTCTCCGGTGAGGCGGGGTGTGGCCAGAAATAATACAGGCTGTCTGGCCACTGCTAGTGAGGCGATTTTCCTATGAGCTATCTTGTGCTTGCTCGCAAGTGGAGACCGCAGCGTTTCGAGGAGGTCATCGGTCAACCGCATGTGGTGCAGACTCTGCAGAATGCAATAGCGGGCCGCATGATCGCCCACGCCTATCTGTTCACTGGCGTTAGAGGGGTAGGCAAAACATCCGTGGCCCGCATCCTTGCCAAAGCGTTGAATTGCAGAAAAGGTCCCTCGCCTACCCCATGCAACGAGTGTGAAGTTTGCAAGGAGATCACCGCGGGGGAATCCCTGGATGTGCTCGAGATCGACGGTGCCTCCAACAGGGGGATCGAGGAAATCCGTGAGTTGAGGGAAAATATCAAATTCTTGCCGGCAAGGAGCCCTTACAAGATATATATTATTGATGAAGTTCATATGCTTACTGGGCCAGCGTTCAATGCCCTTCTCAAGACCCTGGAAGAACCGCCCGCGCACGTGATTTTCATTTTTGCCACCACTGAGCCCCACAGGATTCCAATAACTATCCTAAGTCGATGTCAGCGCTTTGATTTTCGGCGCATTGCCTTGGCTGACATGATGGCACACTTGCGCCATATCCTCAAAGAGGAAGAGGTCGAGATCAGTGAAAACAGCCTGCGCATTCTTGCCCAGCAGGCGGACGGCAGTCTGCGTGATGCGCAAAGCCTTCTGGAACAGTTGATTGCCTTTTCCGGAAAAGAGATAAGCGATTCTGCTCTGCTTGAAGTACTAGGCATTATTGACCGACAGGCCCTGGAAGATACGGCCACTGCCCTGATTCACGGGGATGCTGCCCACTGCCTGGGCATTATTGACCAGCTCTACCGGTACGGCCATGATCTACGCCGGTTCTGCCAGGAACTCGCCGGTTACTTCCGCCACATGCTGGTGACAAAAATGAGCCAGCAGCCTGAAAAACTGGTAGACCTGACCCCGGACGAAATGTCTGTCGTGCAGAAGCAGGCGGAGAAAGTCAATATAGTAACCCTGCAGCAGTTTCTCCATTTCCTCATGCGGACCGAAGAAGATATCAGAAAAGCAGCAGACCCCCGGTTGGTCCTGGAGATGGCTCTACTCCGGCTGGTGCAACTGCCTCAAGTCATGGACATCAATAAACTGATCACCAGGATGGAGCTGTTGGAAAAGCGACTGTCCAGGGAAGGCGGGGAGCCCAGCGGCACGAAAGGGCAGCGGAAACAAGCGCCCCATTCGCCGGCTGGATCCAGCACAGAGCGTCCCGCAAAAGTCGATGCACTGCATGAAGGGGAAGGACCCCGAGTCGACTGGCACCATTTTCTTGAACATGTTCGACAGCAGAGACCTTCCCTGGCGGCACATCTTCAGCGTGTGCAAGTGAGCGAGCCGGAGCCGAATAATCTGGTGCTGGATTTTGGCGGCCATCATTTTGACTACGAAATGGTGAGTGACAGTGAAAACCTTGCCTTACTGCGCAGTCTGGTCCAGGATCTGTACGGCAGGAATGTGAGAATCACTCTCAAAGAGGAAAGCCAGGAGGTGAGAAGGAGCGGCAGAGCTCAAACAGACTTGCAGCGCCAGCTGCATCGACAAGCACTCAAACATCCACTGGTACTGGAGGCCCTCGAGGTGTTTGGCGGTGAGATTGTCGAGGTGCGCACTGATGCTGATATAGTGAAGTCCGGCTAGGTGTGGTGGGTTTTGTTGAAATAGGTGGAACGATGTGGGGCCCAGTGGGTGTGGGCGCAGGGTGTTCACCGACTGTGAAGTCTGAAGAGCGGTAGCAACAACAAGAGAGGAGGATCTCCATGGCGAAAGGTTTTGGAGATATGATGCGGCAGGCCAAGCTTCTGCAGGACAAGATTGCCAAGATGCAGGAAGAGCTCGGAGAAAGGGTTGTCGAGAGTTCTGTGGGCGGCGGCATGGTCATTGCCAGGGCAAACGGCCGTCAAGAACTGCTATCCATCTCCCTGGAACCTGAGGTGGTGGACCCTGATGACATCGATATGCTGCAGGACCTCATTGTGGCAGCGGTGAATGATGTAATGAAAAAGGCCCAGGAAATGGTTGCCGAGGAAATGAGCAAACTCACCGGGGGTTTGAAGATTCCCGGTGGTCTAAAGATTCCCGGGTTGTTCTAGCTTGCGGCAGCTTTATGAAAAATACTTGTCCGGGGCAAATGACAAGCCTGGCATAGAAGCTGCTTATAAAATTCATACACCGAGTCAAAGGATTTTCTTATGGTAGCTTACCCACCAGCTCTGAGACGCCTCATCACTCATCTGGCAAAACTGCCTGGAATAGGTGAAAAAACAGCCACTCGCCTGGCCCTTTATTTGTTTCGGGCGCCGGGAGAGCTGGCACAGGAGCTGGCAGCAAGCATAGTGGAGGTGAAGAAAGAAATTGGCTTCTGTTCCCGCTGCTTCAACCTGGCAGACGAGGATCCTTGCCTCATTTGCCGAGACGCCAACCGGGATACCGGGATTCTCTGTGTGGTAGAAGAGGTGGGCGATCTTCTGGCACTGGAAACAGCGGGTGTATTCAAGGGCCGCTATCATGTGCTTCAGGGGGTGTTGGCGCCTCTTGATGGTGTGGGGCCCGAAGACTTGCGAATCAAGGAGCTTCTGGAACGGCTGGGCAGGGAAAGGGTCGAGGAGGTAATTCTGGCGCTCAATCCCAGCACCGAAGGTGAGGCCACCGCAGCCTATCTGGCCAAACTTCTTGCAGACAGAGGTATACGAGTGAGCCGCATCGCTCAGGGCATCCCTATGGGCGGCGATCTCAAGTACAGCGACGCCGTCACTTTACAAAGGGCCCTGGAGGGGAGGCGGCAGACCTACTAGATACCGGCAACTCCCTTGACTCCTGCGCTCTATAAAGATATAGATGCTATGGTAATTCCAGCGGCTCTGGCAATTGTTCCAGATCACACTCTCACCTTCCGCCGACAGCAGTGGAATTCTACGGTTGCTGGGCAGGTGCCAACAGGATGACAAAAATGATCGAGATACGTTTCCATGGACGGGGTGGACAAGGCGCAGTGACCTCGGCTGAACTGACTGCTCTGGCAGCCATCGAGCATGGCAAGCATGCCCAGGCTTTTCCGAGTTTCGGTCCTGAACGTAGAGGCGCACCAGTAATGGCATTTGTTCGGGTCAGCGATGAGACGATCCGCAGTCGGGAGAAAATTTATGAACCTGATATAGTGGTGGTTCTGGACCCTAGCCTGCTCACCATCGTAGACGTGGCCGCTGGTCTGAAGCAAGAAGGCATAGTGGTGCTGAACACCACAAAAAGTGCCGCAGAAATCAGGGAAGCATCGGGGATAACAGCAAGGCTGGCGTTGGTGGATGCTACCCGTATAGCGGTGGAGAGTATGGGAATTCCCATCACCAATACCACCATGCTTGGCGCCATGTTGAAGGCCACGGGATTGATGCCTGTGGAGGCCCTGGAAGGGCCGCTCAAGGAGCGCTTCGGCCGCATTGCGGCAAAAAATCTTGTGGCCCTTCAGCGGGCATTCGAAGAAACAGTTGTCGAGGAGTGAGCGGTGGCCAAAGAGACTGGCATGGTGAGCTGGAAAGAGCTGGAGCTCGGGTGCACGATTGTGGAACCAGGAAGCTCCAGCAAGTTGAAGACTGGAGATTGGCGGTCGCAGCGGCCGGTTACTGACTATGAGAAATGTGTAAAGTGCGGCATGTGCTATATTTTTTGTCCTGATATGGTGTACAAACCAAATAAGATGGGATTTTTTCAAGCTGACTACTATTATTGCAAAGGATGTGGGATTTGTGCCAGGGAGTGTCCAGCTGAGGCTATAACTATGGTGGAGGAGAAAGTCTAGCCATGGCAAAACGAATCGGCATAGAGGTGTCGCTGGCAGTCAGTGAAGCGGTGAAGCTGGCGGATGTAGATGTGATTGCCGCCTATCCCATTACGCCCCAGACTCATATTGTCGAACATCTCTCTGAGCTAGTGGCTGACGGTGAGCTGGACGCAGAGTTCATACCAGTTGAATCCGAACACTCAGCCATGAGCACCTGCTGCGGTTCGGCGGCTGCCGGGGCCCGCACCTTTACGGCCACCAGCTCCCAGGGGCTGGCGCTCATGCTGGAGATTTGTTACATCGCCCCGGCCCTGCGACTGCCCATTGTCATGGCAGTGGCAAACCGGTCGCTCTCGGCACCAATAAGTATCTGGAATGACCACAGTGATCTGATGGCCAGTAGAGACACCGGCTGGATTCAAACCGTGGCTGAAAACGGTCAGGAGGCTTTTGATCTCATCCTGCACGCCTTTCGGGTTGCGGAAGATCATCGGGTCTTGTTGCCGGTCATCGTTAATATGGACGGCTTTACTCTGACTCATGTGATCGAACCCATCGAGATCCTTAGCCAGGAAGAAGTTGCCCGCTACTTGCCCCCATACAGCGCCAGGATGCGACTGGATACCGCCAAACCGGTGACCATGGGACCAGTTGGTGTGCCGGAAGTCTACACCGAGGCCAAAAAGGCTCAGGACGAAGCACTCAAGGCTGCCAGGCCGGTGATACTGGAAGCCTGGGAAGAATTCGGCAAGCATTTTGGCCGCTACTACAAGCCAGTTGAAACTTATTGCACGGAAGGGGCTGAGACACTGTTGATTACCATGGGAAGCATCGGCGAGACTGCCATGAGTGCAGTGGATGCCATGCGCAGTCAGGGGAAAAAGGTGGGTCTGGTGCGCTTGCGCCTGTGGCGCCCCTTTCCTTTTACGGAATTCCTGGAGGCGGTCAAGGGAGTGAAATACCTGGCAGTGGTGGACCGGGCCCTGGGTCTCAACGGTGCGGGAGGTCCTCTGGCCACGGAAATAAAGGCAGCTCTTTACGACGAGGAAGAACGTCCCTATATCTGGAACTATGTGGCTGGACTCGCGGGCCGTGATGTGACAGTGGAAAATTTCGTTGAGATGGCTGATGGAGTGGAGGCTGCTGCCGCAGACAATCTAAAGTCCGACTATACCATCATCAATGTGAGGGAGTGATGAGCAGTGCAACCGAACAGCTGAAAAAATTCAAGACGTTCAGCCCCAAGAAGCTGCCCCTCGAGGAACCACTGGCGCCTGGACACCGTGCCTGCCAGGGGTGCGGTGAGGTTCTGGCCCTGCGCCAGGTGATGAAAGCACTGGGAAATGAAGTGATCGTGGTGAGTGCCACAGGTTGCATGGAGATCATTTCCTCTGCCTATCCACAGAGCGCCTGGCGAGTGCCCTGGCTGCACGTGGCCTTTGAAAATGCAGCAGCAGTGGCCAGCGGTGTGGAGTCGGCCTATAAAGTAATGGTGCGCAAGGGCAAGATTCCCAAAAAGAAGGTTACTTTTCTGGCCATAGCCGGAGACGGCGGCACTGCAGATATCGGTCTCCAGTCTCTATCCGGAGCGCTGGAGCGCGGCCATGACTTCATCTACGTGTGCCTTGACAACGAGGCTTACATGAATACCGGTATCCAGCGTTCCAGCTCTACCCCATATGGGGCAATGACCACCACCTCGCCGCCCGGCAAGAAAAGCATTGGCCAACACACCTGGAAGAAGAACATGGCTGCCATTGCCGCAGCCCATGACATACCGTACGTGGCCACAGCTTCACCAGCATACTATGTAGATCTCATGAACAAAGTGAAGAAGGCGTCCCTCATCGAGGGACCCGCATACCTGCACATATTTTCTCCCTGTCCCACTGGCTGGCGCTGCGCCCCTCACGACTCCATTCAGACGGCGCGCCTGGTGGTGCAGACGCGAATTTTCCCACTTTATGAGGTGATTGAAGGCCGCTGGAAACTGTCGCGCAAAATCTCGAAGCCAAAGCCGGTGAGCAAATACCTGAAGCTGCAGCAGCGCTTCCGGCACCTGACGGAAAAGGACATAGCCTTCATTCAGGCCAGGGTGGACAAGGAGTATGAAGAATTGCTCGCCAGGTGCGGCCTGCAGGAAGGAAAGGAAGTACCCGGCAAAATTGGCACTTGACATAAACAAGCCACTTCGATAAACAGACTCAGTCTGAACAACATGAAACATGTGATCCCCGGTAGCTCAGTTGGTAGAGCGGGTGGCTGTTAACCACTTAGTCGGCGGTTCGAGTCCGTCCCGGGGAGCCAAATTACGAACCAAGGGAGGGTGGTTTACACGCAAAGCCGTAGATATTGATAGTGATTCCACTGTCTTGGACTATAATATCGCGGATAATGCGTTGCAGGTATTCGGCCCTTTCCTTGGGGAGAAAAGTCTCAAATAAATGAGAGAAGTCCTTGAGGGCTTCAAGGACAATCTCGGCATTTACTTGAGAGGGCGAGTTGGCTATCAGCATAGCCAGTTCGCCTTTTCTATTAGTTAGTTCTGCTTGCTCGGCTTGCAGTTGCTCAACCTTTTTCTTAAAGAGAGTGACCACGTTGCCGCCGCCTTGGCCGACCGCTTCTAAAAAATTGTCAATCTCTTTCTGTATGGCCTTAATCCTTTTGTCAATTTGTTTGATTTCCTCTTCATAGGGACGGGTGGCTTGGGCTAGATTGAGGTTGACCTGTTGGACTATGTTGGCAAACAGGTCCTCTTGGGCCGATATTTCTTTGAGCTTGTCTACCACTTGGGCCTCGAGCCGGTCCGCGTTGGTATAGCCCACCGGGCAGTCTGTTTGGGGATAATTCTGCTTGTGCAGGCACCGGTAGTAATAGACATAGCCGGCTCGGCCTTTGACGTAATAGGGCGTCAGGGCGCAGTCATGATGGCCGCATCTGACCAGCCCTCGCAGGAGGAAAACCCGATCAGTCTTTCTCTTGGCGTGCAGTCTCTGTCTGGTCTTCTTGTTTAAGGCGAAAAACAGGTCTGGCTGGATGATGGGTTCATGGATGCCGTCGTAATACTGGCCGCTTTCCACTATTTTTCCGGCATAAACTGGATTAGACAGAATAATGTCAACGCTTTTTTTCTGCCAGGGTTTTCCGGCCCGGTTGGTTAGTCCTTGTAAGTTTAATTCGCGGTGCACCAAGGCCAAGGATTTGGTCTGGGCGTATTTTTCAAACATGAATTTAACCACGCGCGCTTCCTCTGAGTTGACGACAAGCCGTTTATTTTGATTGGTGTATCCGTATGGCACTGAGCCGCCGTTCCAGAGGCCCTTTTGGGCTCTGGCCAGTCTTTTTTCTCGGGTGCGGTCAGCTATCATGTCGCGCTCAAACTGGGCAAAGTCTATCAGGATATTCCGGAGCAGCCGGCCGGCCGGCGTGGAGGTGTCTATGCCTTGAGTGACGGATACGAGATCCACGTTATGGTCTTCCAAGGTCTTTAGAATCCGGTGAAAGTCCCGGACTGACCTGGAAATTCGGTCCAGCCTGATGGTGACCACCACGTCGATTGCGCCGGAACACGCGTCTGACAGCATTTCCTGGAGTTTGGGCCGCTTGAATTTGTCGCCGCTTTCAGCCGGATCTTCATAGATTTTTACCAGTTCCCAGCCGTCTTG